>CAJPSJ010000072.1 GCA_905373295.1 uncultured Campylobacter sp.
GCACCAAATTTAAAGAATTCCGCGATGGGAGATTATGCTATTTGGACGAAATTTTAAAATTTCAAAGCTTTGCGAGCATCGATAAAAAGGAGATCGAAACGCTTATCAAAGTAGCTGTGGTGCTAGATGACGAGATGACGGCGGAGTTTTTGCTCGTTCACAGCCTTTGCGAACAGAAGGGGCTTTGCGAGTTTCTAAAAGTGCAGGCAAAAACTTACGACGCTGTGAAAATTTCTGGAATTTTAAGCTGCAAAGAAAAGTAAATTTTAAAATTTAAGCAGCTAAGGCGGTACAAAGCGGATAAAATCGCTATTATAGTTGCGCCAGTCGTAGCCGCCCTACTTTGTCATTTAACGCGAGCGAAAAAGCAAAATCTGTTCCGCCTAACCTACCCTCCTCCGCTTATCAAACAGCTTACTATTAAGTTCATTCGAGATAAATTTTAATATATTTGCCAAATAGCGTGGTGGCGGAGGTAAATTTTAAAATTTAATCAATATAAAGGACAAATTTAAGTGCCATTGTTATATAATTTATCTTATTTTTAAAAAGGAGTTTGAGATGACTTTTATGGAGTCTATTCGCACTTGTCTCAAAGAGAATTATTGCAATTTTGAGGGGCGTGCACCACGTTCAGAGTACTGGTGGTTTGCATTATTTGCGGCACTTTTAGGAATTGTAACGTTAGTATTGGACGGTTTTTTAGGCACCTATGCCGTTACGAGTTCCGGTAGAATGATCGGTTTCATTAACTCAATCTTTTTATTGGCAATACTTTTACCTTCTATCGCCGTAGCGGTGAGGCGCTTGCATGATACCGATAGAAGTGGCTGGTTTTATCTGTTAATTCTTGTCCCGATAATAGGCCCGGTAGTATTGATCGTATTTTTTATCCAGCAAGGCACTAACGGAGGTAACCGCTTTGGAGACGATCCGTTGCGACCCGCAAGCAGAGGCTCGATTTTTTAAAGCGCCTGCATAGGCTTTACAAATAGGCTAAATTTAGGGCTAGTCCCATTTTGGTTTTAGCCCTTTACTTTGCGAAGCGGTTTCGCTCAAAATAGCCTTTTGTGTTTAAATTTAGATCCGCCACGAGATTCAAACTATAAAATTTTAATCCTATTGCCCTTTAATTTCACGATCTTTTTGTCGTTTACGAGCTTCGTAATCGCCGAGGAGACGTTTTGGCGAGGCGCTCCAAGTAGGCTTGCCAGCGTCATTATATTAAAGGGAAGCTCCACGATCTTATCTGCGTTTGCGATGCGATTTAGAAAATTTAAAATCCGCGTCTGGATTTTCGCAAAGACGATCTCTTTAATTAAAATCCGCTGCGAGTGGAGGTTTTTAATGAGCGCGTTTATGATCGAGCTTGCAAACTCGTCTCCGAGTAGCTCGAAAAGCTCCGAGATATTGATCTGTAGCGTCTCGCAGTCGCTTAAAATTTCAAGGCTCGTGTTTTTATCCAAACAGACATAGGCGCCGCTTTTTACGAAGCTAAAGATAAATTCCTTGCCGTTTTCGTAGCAATTTAGCTTCGCTTTGCCGCGCAACAGAATGATAAATTTAAACTTCTGCGCGTAGATCACGTCGCCGCGTGCATAGCTCTCGCGTCTAAATTTAGCAATACGCTCCTTGCCTAAAAAGTCAAATTTCTCGCTGTAATCGTTATTTAGCCTATCTATCATAGCAGCTCTTTGCATAAAATTTCACGTAAATTTTACATAAAAAGGATAAATTCGTCGCAATCGCGACAAATTTAAATTTATTTTTGATTTATAATTTGCGTTAAAGACAACCTAGAAAGGATGCTTTATGAGGAAAATTTTTATCTCATTTATCTGTGCGTGTTCGCTTTTTGGCGGCGAGGTGATCTCCAAAACCACGGCGATCTCGCAAGACGGAAAAACTATCGGCGAGGTTCAAATTTTAACGCCGATTGAGGTGCTACCCGGCGATGGCGGCGTCGCCAAGATTAAGATCAAAGGCGTCGTGAGCGAAAATTATCAGCTTCAAATCCAAAAAAATATGAAAGAGGCTGAAATTTACGCGATTTTTACGAACGAAGCCGAAGCGAATTTTAAAAAGGGTAAAAAGCTCGAGGACGATTACGGCGAGGTCTGGTACGAAGCCGAGGGGATTTACGAGATCAGTTCGGATGCCGTAGCTAAGGACGCTAAGGCTCTTTATGCGGAGGCAAAGACAAACTACGAGCAGATCTGCTCGGCGTGTCACCGCTTGCATGAGCCAAAGAGCTTCACGGCAAATCAGTGGCCTGCAAATTTACAAGAGATGATCAATGCAAACTATGTAGCGCTCGAGGGCGACGAGCTAAATTTGATTATAAAATACCTACAACACAACGCAAAAAAACCTGAATGATAAAAGAGATCAGATGAAAAGGCGAGACTTTTTAAAGGCAGGGATTTTAGGCGCAAGCGCGGCAAGCGCTAGCAGGATCGAGGGAGTAACGCAGACGATTTTTGATAACAAAAAGGTATTCGGCGCGAATAGATTCGGCCCTTTTTGGCTAAATTTAAACTCGTCGCAGATCGTTTCGGTAAGCGATTTCGAAGGCGATAAATTTCCAAACACTATGAATTACAGCCTGCCCGATTCCGTGCAGAACGAAAACCGCGTGCTCTATCCGATGGTGCGTAAAAGCTATCTAAAGGCAAAAGGCGCGGCAAAGAGCGAACTGCGCGGCAAAGAGGAGTTCGTGCGCGTTAGCTGGGACACGGCCCTTGATCTAGCGGCGAAGGCTTTGAAAGAAAATTTTGACAAATACGGCGCCGAGGCGATCTACGGCGAGTGCTATTGGTGGGGCGGTAGCGGTAAGATCGGCTGGGGACGCACCGTAGCACACCGAATGCTTAAAATTTTAGGCGGCTACGTAGAGGAAAGCGGCGATTACTCCACCGGCGCGGGGCTCGTTATCATGCCTCACGTGCTGGGCTCAAGCGCCGTTTACGACGCGCCTACTACGTGGAAAGCGATCGTCAAAAACGCCAAAAACGTCGTATTTTGGGCGACCGATCCTGTAGTAACCAATCAAATTTCATCCATTCCGCCTACGCATGACGGCTACATCGGCATGCAAGAGCTTAAAAAATCGGGCATCAAGACCTACAGCGTAAACGTGATGAGAAACGACACCGCGCGCTACTTTGGCAGCGAAGATATCATCGTGCGCCCGAATACCGACACCGCGCTCATCATCGGCATGTGCCATTATCTGTTTACGAACAACCTCTACGACGAGGAATTTATCAAAAAATACACCGTCGGATTTAATAAATTTAAAGCGTATTTTCTAGGCGAGAGCGATAAAATCGTAAAGGACGCAGCTTGGGCGAGCAAAATTTGCGGGCTTAGCGAGGAGGCTATTGCGAAATTTGCTACGGCGCTTGCAAAGGAGCCGAGCACGATCCTAATCGGTCGCGGTTTGCAGCGTGCCGATCACGGCGAGCAGCCTTTCTGGGCGCTAGTGGCGCTCAATGCGATGCTAGGGTATATCGGCAAGGAGGGTCTCGGCTTTGAATTTAGCCTAGGCTACGGCTCTGCGGGCGCTACGAATAAGGTGGCTCCGATTTTAAAGGGACTTAGCACTCGTATAGATGAAAAATACGAAAATACGGGCTCTGCGCCTTGGAAAAACGCGAAAAATATCACCATCCCGTCCTCTCGCAGCATAGAGGCGCTGGAGCATCCGGGCAAGCAGATCGATTATGACGGCACCAAGATCAAGCTGCCGCATATGAGAGTCGCATATATGGCGTGCGGATCGATGTTTACGCGTCATCAAGACGTGAATAATATTGTGAGGCAATGGCGTAAATTTGATACCGTTATCACCGCCGAGCCTTACTGGACGAGTACGGCGAAGCTTAGCGACATCGTGCTTCCCGTCGCGATCGAGGTCGAGCGCAACGACATCAACCAAACGGGCGCTACGGGCGAATATATAGTCGCTTACAGGCCTGCAATCGAGCCGATGGGCGAGAGCAAGAGCGACTTTTGGATCTGCGAGCAGATCTGCAAGCGCTGGGGATACGGTGAGGTCTTTAGTGAGGGCAAGGACGAGCTAGGCTGGATGAAGGAATTCTACGCCGATGCCGTAGAGCAAGCCAAAGGCCTAAATATAACGATGCCTAGCTTTGAGGAATTTTACGACAAAGGCTTCGTGCGCTTTGAAAAGGACGACGAGAGCAGCGCGCTATACACGCGCCTTGCGGCATTCCGCGAAAATCCCGCCAAAAACCGCCTCGGCACGCCGTCCGGCAAGATCGAGCTTTATTCGCCGGTAATCGCTAAGATGGGCTATGCCGACTGCCCGCCGATGCCTACTTGGATCGAGCCAAAAGAGTGGCTAGGCGATGCGAAAAAGACGGCGAAATACCCGATTCACATCGTAAGTCCGCACTCTCGCTACCGCCTGCACAGCCAGCTAAACAACTCGATCATCAGAAATTTTGCCGAGGTTAGCGGCAGAGAGCCGGTGCTAATAAATCCAAAAGACGCCGAAGCGCGCGGGCTTGCGAACGGCGACATCGTGCGCGTTTTCAACGATCGCGGCGAAATTTTGGCAGGCGTACTCGTTACCGACATCGTGCCCGAGCGCGTCGCAGCGATCTGCGAGGGCGCGTGGTACGATCCCGAGGTTTGGGGCGAGAAGAGCCTCTGCCAGCACGGCTGCGTAAACGTGCTTACGTTCGATAAAGGCACGTCAAGTCTCGCGCAAAGCAACTCGGCCCACACCGTGCTAGCGCAGATTGAGAAATTTAAGGGAGAGATTAAACCGATAACGGCGTTTAGTAAACCTAAAATCCTACAATCTTTGTAGAATTTAACGCGTCGTCTCGCGAGTGCTTTTGAGAGAGATTTGAAATTTTAAGTCTGCGGCAGACTACTTTGTCTAGCCTTGACTTAAAATTTCTGCACAACTCTCAAAATCATCTCGCGATACTTCCGCTTATCTTTTTGATTATGCGCCCTTTCGCGAGCGCTTTTTACGGAGATAAGTAAAATTTCGACTCGATATGTTCTGTTTGCGCCGAAATTTTCGTCGCAACATTCAAATCCATCTTAAAATACTTCCGCCCACCTTTTTGCGTTCAAATTTTGTAATCTGTCAAATCGCGCTGCATTTTGTAAAGCAAGCATGGCGGAGTTTTTAAAATTTCGCTAAAATTCGCTCAAATTTAACCCAAAGGCATCGCCGTGCAAATCCCGAATTTGATCCGAAATTTTATCCGCAAGCGTATCGTTTCAGAGTGCATTTTACTACCTTTTTTTCTACCCTGAGGAGGGCGAGTTCGAGAGCTTTCAGGAGGGATATAGGCTAGTTAGCCGCAAAACGGGCGAGGAGCTTGCGGACGATACGCCCGGGCAGTGGCGCAAGAGCTGGCGGGTCATCGCGCGTAACGGCATGTATGATCCGTTTTTCGTAGATTTTGCTCTTGGGGACGCTTCGCCCGTGTATTTTGCCTATCACGGCGCGGGCTCTTGGGAGCCGATAAAGGTAGCGGACGGCATCGTTAAATTTGAAGAAATTTTAACCGCCCTTGCCGCGCTTGAGGCGCCTTGCTCGCTTGAAGCGATTGCGGCGCTTGCTGATTTAAACAACGAATTTTACCGCGAACTGGCGGACGATTACGCGCAGCAAGATGAAGCGCACGAGGAGCCGGGGTATAGATATTTCAGCGTTTTCATTGAGGACTTGGGCGCAGACAAGGTAAAAACGCTCGTGTTTTTAAAGAAATTTTTTGACGATAGGAGCTTTACGGCGACTAAAGAGAGGACGCGAAATTTGCCGCTTTGCCTCTTTAGCGGCATAGAGGAGCTGGCGCTGCCGCTGCAAGACAAACTCGCCTCGCTCGGAGTTAAATTTTACGCACAAGAGATCTCTTTTAGCGAATTTATAGCGCGAAGTAGTTAAGCGGGCAAATTTTAAAATTTCAACTCCCGCTGCTGCTAAATTTAAAATTTAGCGGCGAGTAATCCTATAAATTTTGTTCTCATTCGCTTACTATTACTGTGCGTTAACAGCTTTGCGTACGCTGGAGCGAAAATTAAAGCGTAAAATCAAAATGTAAAATTGAAGTGGATTTTAAGCGCCCTACTTCGTTTTTTACTTGCAGTAGGGCGAATTTGCTTAAAGTAGTGAACTAAAGCGAGGCGAAAATTATCCAAACCTTGGATCTATTATCTTGCTCAGTTAGAGCAGCTATTGCGAGCGACGAGCTCTGCAAAATCTAGCGCTGCGTCGTAGTCGGGCTCAGAGGCTATGTCGCTTACGAGCTCTTTATAAACCACGACGCCTGCGGTATCTATGACGAAGATCGCTCTGGCGCTGAGGCCTGCTAATGCGCCGCTGGCGATGAGGGTGCCGTAGCGGCGGCAAAATTCCTTATCGCGGAAATCGCTTGCAACGCGTAGATTTTTGATCCCCTCAGTCGTACAAAACCTCCCCATCGCAAACGGCAAATCCATCGAAACGACGATTACTTCGGTGTTGGGAAGCGATGCAGCGCGCTCGTTGAACTTGCGTGCCTCCGTCGCGCAGACGGGCGTATCTAGCGACGGCACGGCGACGATAATTTGCACGTGCTTGCCGCTAGCGATCTCGATTTCGCTTAGATCTTGAGCTACTAAGCGTACTTGCGGCGCGCGATCGCCTAGATTTATCTCTTGCCCGCTTAGCTCTACAGGTTTTCCTTGAAATGTTACTGTTGGCATTTTTGTCCTTTGTTTTGAATTTGTAGTGGCGAATATACAAAAATTCCTTAAATTTCAGGTAAAATTGCTTTAAAAATCAAGGAGAGCAGATGGGCGAAGATATTTGGGGCAGCAGCAATCCTGCGTCGCTAGCCAGTATAAGACGTAAAAGCGGCGAAGAGAAAAAGCCCATGGATGAGAAACCACAGGAGCAATCTGAGAATTTGGATTTAGCGCAAGAAGAACTTGCGGCGGATGATACTAGTGAGCAAAATTCTGCGGCTCAGAATTCTATAGAGCAAAATTCCACTTCCATAAGGCAAAATTTTACTCCACAGAATTCTGCGGAGCAAAATTTAGCTTTTGCAGCTCAAGGCTTGGATGAAGAAAATTCTATTTTGCGAGATTCTGCCGCGACAGGTTCTAGCGAGCAAGATTCTAACGCCAAAGGCTTGAATTCTACCGAAAATGCCGCAAACTCGCAGAATTTTACAGAGCAGAATTCCACTTGGCAAAATTCAGCTTCCTTAAATTCCGATAGAATTAACTCTACACAAAGCTCAGCTAAGGCTTACGATCTAAATAAAGCCTATGTATTTTATATGTTCCTCGGGCCTTTCGGCGCGCATAGATTTTATCTTGGGCGTATAATTTCCGCGATTTTTCAGCTTTTAGGCGGGCTGCCATTTCTCATCTGGCTTTTTTTAGTAGTGGTTGCTGTCATGTGGACGAGTATAGAAGGTAACGATTTGCTGGCGCTTGTAAACTCGTTTCGTCCGGATTTAGGCGTGCAAGCATCAGACCTAAAGGATATAGAGCAAGGCTTTTTTCATTTTATGGTTATTTTCTCGGTGCCTAATGTTTTATTTTTAATCTGGCTTATTAGCGACTTTTTTAGGTTGCCTGATATGGTGCGAAAGCTAAATGTATCCGTAGGCGCGGGAGCAATCCTGTATGTTTATACGGATGACGCTAAAGAGCAGAGCGAGAATTTATCTACTGCCAAAACTACCCTTTACATAGCATTTGGGCTTGAGGCGTTAAATGCGGTAGGCAGATATATCAAGAATGTAGATAAAGTGGGCGCGTTGGAGGGTGTCGGACTTATATCGATGATATGCCTAGCTGTGGGGCTATATTTTTTAGCGCGCGCTATACGCAGCACCGACCTGCTATCAAACGCCGTGATAGTTGGAGTTTCCTCGGCTATAAGCGCAGTAAGCACTATATTTGTAGGATTTGAATTGTTTAATCCATCAGTTTTTATGATAAGCATTTATTGTGTATGCACAGCGGTATATCTGATCTATCAGCTGCTAGTTAGTAAAGAGCTTTACGATTGCAGTGGAGAGAAAAACTATCTAAGAGCGTTTTATGTTATTGCAGCTACGGAGATAGTAACTCTAGTCTTGATAGCGCTTGACTCGCAGCTTTTCGCCTTAGTATTTGCCATAGGGTGGTTAGCTTCGGTAATTCTAAATGTTTCGGCGGTTTATGGCACTAGAGAGGTTACCGCTTCAAAAGGCGGCTACGGCCTAGCGAATCTGGCGTATCACGTAAGGCAGATGAACGGGCGGGAATTTTAGGTATTTAAATTTAAGGGGCGATTAGTATAATCTTATATTATTTTAAAAAAGGAGTTTAAAATGACTTTTATGGAGTCTGTGCAAACTTGCGTAAAGCAAAAATACGCCGCATTTAGCGGGCGAGCATCAAGGTCGGAGTACTGGTGGTTTTTTCTATTTACCGTGCTTGGCGGGATTGTTTTGAGCTTGATAGATGGCGTTTTAGGCACTACGATAGGGTATAATCAAATAATAGCTGGCAAAATCGTCCATCAAGAAATCGGCATTATAGATGCGCTTTTTCAGCTAGCTATGCTCGTGCCAGCCATCGCCGTATCGGTCAGGCGACTACATGACACCAATAGAAGCGGCTGGTTTTTTCTGCTTATTTTAACGCCGATCGTGGG
>CAJPSJ010000073.1 GCA_905373295.1 uncultured Campylobacter sp.
AACGAGGAATTTTTAGATCAGTGGAGCGGGCGCGAAATAGACGACGTTTATCGCGAATACTTTGCGCTGATCTGTGCGCTGTGCAGAAGCGGTAAATTCGACATTTTAGGGCACATGGATCTGATTAAAATTTTTAAATTTACTCCGAAAAAAGATATCAGAGTTTTAGCAGGCGGCGCGATAAACGCGATCAAAAAAAGCGGCATCGTCGTGGAGCTAAACTCCGCAGGGCTTCGCAAGCCCGCGAATGAAATTTATCCAAGCGACGCGCTTTTAGAGGTGCTTGCGGATGCGGACGTGCCGATCACGCTTAGCTCGGATGCGCACTCGGTAGCTCAAGTGGCGCTAAATTACGATAAAATTTACGCCAAAGCGCGCGAGTTCGGCTACGAGCGGATCGCCGTTTTCAAAAATCGCGAACGTGAGTTTGTAAAGCTGGCGTAAATTTTAACGGCAGCCGCCTTTAAATTTAAAAAGGCGCGGACGGCGAGAAATTTTAAAATTTCAAAAGCTTCGGCGGCGCAAAATTTTAAAAATCGCGGCGCGCAAAACGGCGCAGATAAAGTCGAATTTCAACTAAATAATGTTAAAATCCGCCGTTAAATTTAGCCCGAACACGGGCGGAAAAAAGGAAAAAATATGGGAAAATTTGTTAATGACGTGAAGGAATTTTTTAAATTTTGCGATGAAAACGAGGTCGAGTTCGTGGATTTTAGATTTACCGATCTAAAAGGCACCTGGCACCACGTCGCTTACAACTACAAGCGCCTGCCGAAGGACTTCGCCGACGGAATTCCATTCGACGCAAGCTCGGTAGCGGCGTGGCAGCCAATCGATAAATCCGATATGATGCTAAAGCCCGACGTGCAAACGGCGTTTTTGGATCCATTCACCGCGGACGTTACGATCATCGTCATCTGCGACGTTTACGACATCTACAAAAACGAGCTTTACGAAAAATGTCCGCGCTCGATCGCCAAAAAAGCCGAGCAGTTTCTACAAACTACGGGTCTTGGAGATACCTGCTATTTCGGGCCTGAGAATGAGTTTTTCGTTTTCGACGATGTAAAGATCATCGACGATATGAACTGCGCGATGTTTAAGGTAGATACCGAAGAGGGGCATTGGAACAGCGGCAAAAACTATAAAGACGGCTTTAATAGCGGTCACCGCCCGGGCGTAAAGGGCGGTTACTTCCCCGTCCAGCCCGTCGATTCGATGGTCGATCTGCGCGCCGAGATGCTAAAAGTGCTAGAACAGATCGGGCTTGAGACCTTCATCTGCCACCACGAAGTAGCGCAAGGACAAGGCGAGATCGGCGTCAAATACGGCACTCTCGTCGAGGCCGCCGACAACGTGCAAAAATACAAATACGTAGTAAAGATGGTCGCGCACCTAAACGGCAAGACCGCGACCTTTATGCCAAAGCCGCTCTACGGCGACAACGGCAGCGGAATGCACGTGCATCAATCGATCTGGAAAAAGGGCAAAAATACCTTTTACAAAAAGGGTAACTACGCAAATTTAAGCGACGCGGCAAGATGGTATATCGGCGGCGTGCTAAAGCATGCGCGCAGCGTCGCGGCGTTTACGAATCCTAGCACCAACAGCTATAAGCGCCTGATCCCGGGCTTTGAGGCGCCGTCCATTCTAACTTATTCGAGCCAAAACCGCTCGGCTTCGATCCGCATCCCTTACGGCAGCGGCGAGCACTCGGTGCGCGCGGAGATGCGCTTTCCTGATAGCACGGCGTGCCCGTATTTGGCATTTGCGGCAATGCTGATGGCGGGAATCGACGGCATCAAAAACAAAACCGAGCCGGTCGGGCCGATGGATGAGAATTTATTCAAACTGCACCTAGATGAAATTCGCGAGCGCGGCATCGAGCAGCTTCCGCACACGCTTCGCGGCAGCCTGGAGGCGGTGATCCGCGACAACGAGTATCTGCGCCCGATAATGAGCGAGCTTTTTATCGAGACCTATCAGCATTTTAAATTTGAAACGCAGGTTTGGCCTTACGAGGCGCGCCCTACGCCGTTTGAGTTTGCGACGAACTATTCGTGCTAAGACCAAATTTTATGCCGCACCGCCGATCTTTTGCGAGGCGGAGCGGCATAAGGCCTTGGAATTTTAAAATTTAGCCGCGCGCGAGCTTTTAAAATTCCGTCGCGCGAACTTAAATACCGCCCGTGAAGCTTCAACTCTTTTACTCTAAACGCGAAATTTTATACTTTCTACTCATTTTGCTTGGAATTTTATCGATAAACTTAGGCGTGAAATTTTATGAATTCAAAGAATTCCGCGCGAAAAACTACGCTTTTTACGACGCGCAAATTTTAAACGCCTACGCCAAAACCAACGAGCGCGGCCGCACCTACACGGTGCTAAAGCTCAAAACGGCAGATTTCACCCTCTACACGACTGCCGGGCTCGGGCGGGAATTTCACCGCTTTGCGCGCGTAAATATCGGCATCGTAACGAAAAACGTAAAATTTTTAGATTTTTTAAAGCAGCGTTTTTACGCGCCAAATTTTAAAATTTCAGCCGAGACCGCGCCCTCTGGAGTAAAATGGCGCGCTATAGAGTTCGTCCGAGCCCAACACGAAGATGAGATGACGGCGGATCTTTACTCCGCGCTGTATTTTGCGACCGAAATTTCAAAACCGCTGCGCACCAGCGTGACGAACTGGGGCATAGCGCATATCATCTCGATCAGCGGCTTTCATCTGGGCATTATCTTTAGCACGGTCTTTCTGCTCGCAATGCCGATATATCGCTATTTTCAGGATCGCTACTTTCCGTACCGCAGCGCTAAGCGCGATCTTAGCGTCTTTGTGATCGTGCTGATGAGCGGGTATCTCTTCGTGCTTGATTTCACGCCGAGCTTTCTGCGCTCGCTTGCGATGTGCTGCGTGGGGTTTTTCCTCGCGATGCGAAATTTCTACGTACTTAAATTTACGAACCTCTTCCTAACGATCGCGCTTCTGCTCGCGTTTTTCCCGCATTTAGCCTTTTCGATCGGATTTTATTTCTCCTGCCTCGGCGTACTCTATATTTTCCTCTACCTGCACCACTTTGCGCCTAAATTTAAGCTCTGGCAGAACGTCATACTTTTCAACCTCTACGTTTGGCTCAGCATGAACGTAGAGGTCTATTATTTCTTCCCGACCGCTTCGCTGCAGCAGCTTAGCGTCATGCCGCTGGGATACGTGTTCGTGATCTTTTATCCGCTAAGCATATTTTTGCACCTATTCGGGCTCGGCGGCGCGCTCGATACGCCGCTGCTTGCATTTTTAAACTTTGCTCTGCCGAGCTTTCAGGCGCAAATTCCGCCGCTTCTTTTCGCGCTCGCAAACATCTGCGCGCTTGCTGCGATAAAGCTTCGCTACGCAGCACTTGGTTGCGCGATAATCGGAATTTCGCCGATATTTTTTATAACGTAGCGCGCGAAAAATTCCAGCGGGAATTTTATCCGTTGGAATTTTATGCTAAAATCGCGCTTCAAATCTCACAAAGGATCAAAATGTTTATTGCAAACCTCACCTACGTCAAAGAAATAAGCGAAGCGGACCGCTTCATCAACGAACACAACACGTTTTTGGATAAATTTTTCGCGGCAGATAAATTTATCTGCTCGGGGCGCAAAGTCCCTCGCACGGGCGGCATCATCTTAATCAACGCCAAAGACCGCGCGGAGCTTGATGAGATCATCGCGCAAGATCCGTTCTTTCAAAACGGCGTCGCAAAATACGAGATCATAGAATTTGCGCCGACGAAATTTGCGCCCGAGTTTTGGCGACTTTTCGGCGAATAGAGGCTTGCGCGGGTTAAATTTTAAAATTTACGCGCTCAAACACGCCTCTGAAATTTAGCCATTTTGCGCGCAAGATAAAATTCCCGCTAAATTTAAAAGCCGGTCGCAGCGGTAAATTTAGATAAGCTTAAAACCGAAATTATACAAAACGGCGAAATTTAAAGGAGATTTTATGCGGATAAAGCTACGGCTCGCAACGCCGCAAGATGCAGAGGCGCTGCTTGAAATTTACGCGCCCTACGTAAAGCAAACGGCGATCAGCTTCGAATACGACGTGCCCGGCGCCGCGGAATTTGCGGAGCGCATCGAGCAAACGCTGCAAAGATACCCCTATCTGCTCGCTTACGCAAGCGACGAGGCAACATTTGCGAACGATGAGCGAGATGAAAATTTTAAAATTTCCGCTAGCGCGGCGGGCGCAGAGAGTGAAATTTCGCCCGCAGACGAAGCGCGAGATCGCACAAGCGCCGCGACGAAACAAAACGGCGTAAATTTAATCGTCGCTACAAAGCAAAGCGGCGTAAATTTAAAACACGGGCAAATCCTAGGCTACGCCTACGCTTCGGTTTTCAAAGAGCGGCCGGCATACGATTGGTCGGCGGAAAGCTCGGTTTATGTGTCGCGAAACGTGCGCGCTCTGGGCATCGGCAGGCTGCTCTACGAGGCTCTACAGCGCGTGCTCAAGGCTCAAAACATCGTAGATATGAACGCTTGCATCGCTTGCGGGGATGACGAATATCTAAACGACGCGAGCGTGCGATTTCACGAGCGCATGGGCTTTCGCTTCGTCGGTAGATTCGAGCACTGCGCCTATAAATTCGGCCGCTGGTACGATATGGCGTGGATGCAAAAGCCGATCGGCGAGCATCTGCAAAATCAGCCCGCGATGAAGCCTTTTGCGCGCTTTAGAGATGAAATTTGCGCGAGCGCGGGCATTGAAATTTAATTTAAAGGAAAAACTTTGACCCATTTTATCATAGACGACGAAAATATCGACGTCGATAATATCTTTGACGTCGTAAATCTCAAAGAGGGCGATGAGCTAAATATCGTCTCCAACACCGCCAAAAAGATCGGCGCCTTGACCCTTGCGCGCCTATCAAAGATGGGCGTTAGCATAGGTGAGGTCTTTACGATCGGCAAGCAAAGAAAGGATTTCGCCGATAAGATCATCGTATTTCTGATGGGCAAGCTCTGCGGGCAGGAGGGCAAGATCGGCATCGTCAGCAACGATAAATTTTACGACGACGTGATAGAATTCTTTAATAATCTAAACTACCGCAAAAATCCTAAATTTGAAAAGATCAGTCTAGCCTCGCACGCCGCAGGGGCGAGCGCAAAACAAAGCAAAGCAAGCGGCGCGACGGAGAAAAAAGCCCAAAAAGCGGAGCCGAAGGCTACAAAGCAGGAGCCAAAAACTGCGAAATGTGAGCCAAAGACCCAAAAACAAGAGCCTAAAACCGCGAAGCAGGAGCCGAAGGCTGTACAACAGGAACAAAAGGCTGCAAATTTTAAAATCGCCAAAGCAGACCTCGCCGCAGCGGAGGCGCTGATCCCGCAGTGCGTGAGCCTGCAAGCCCTCTATGCCGCGTGCGTCGCAAAGCTCGGCAGAGCCAAAGGCTGCGAGGCCTACCGCGAGATTAAGGACGGCGCTCGAGCAAGGTACGCGAGCATTACCTACGATAGCGACCTAAAAGACGGCGCCGTAAGGCGAAACGCGATCAAACTCTACCGCGAAAGCGGCGGCGATATGGCGGAATTTCACAATAAGCTGACGAGCGAATACAAACACGCAGGTCCTGAAATTTACAAGGAATTTAAAGAAAAACTCATCGGAAAGATGATCTAGACGCCTCGGTGCAAGGATTTAAGGCATAGCGATAGAGCGCATCGCGACGTAGCGGCTAAAGCACGGCCTAGCGGCGTTAAGATGCGTCGTTGCGGCGCGCTATGATGCAGCGCGACCAAGCGCAACCCGAAATAAAACTATTTGCTTGCGCGGAGTCGGTTTTATTTTCGCTGTATACAACCAAGCAGAGCCCAGGCGCTTATACATAGCAACAGAGTAAAGATATGTAGGATAAATTTCATTCTGCCAGATCTAGTCCGAGTCTAATCATAGTTAAAGCTATATGGCTTGTAGCCGAACATATGCAAGGTCTTCAAAGCGAGCTTCCTGACCTCTATCCAGGATGGATTGCGATGGACTAGGTATTCGTAATCATCCGCCTCTAATAAGCTGCGGTCGTTAAAATTTTTATCTATAAGTTCCACAAGTACCCTTAGCGCATCTCTCTCGTATGGCAGGAAGCAAAATTCAAATTGTTCCAATAAAGCGTTCTTGCATTCGGTATATAAAAATTCTACCATTTCTAATGGGCTTTCGTAATATTCAACCGCGGGATGTATCAAATGATCAACTTGATATTCCAAAGAAGCCATACGGCATAGATTAGCCATAAGCCCGCTTTTCCTAAATATCTCTTTTCCGTTAATTTGCATTTGGGTTTCCTTTTATTTAAGTGCTGCTCCGTGAGCTTAATATAGGTCAAAGTCACCTAAATCGTAGCCAAAAATATGGATTGTTTTTAAAGCCAGCTCTCTGATCTCTATCCAAGATTTATTCTGATAGACCAAGTAATAACCATCTTCTTCCCCCTTTAATATACTGTCGTCTTCAGTGTACTTATCTATGAGCTCCTTAAGTTCTCTTAGCGCATCCCTCTCGTATGGCAGGAAGCAAAATCTAAATTGCTCCAATAAAGCATTCTTGCATTCATCATATAGCCAATCTACTATTTCGTCTGCCAATACATAGTAGTCCTTTGTGGGATGAACGATATATTTGTCCTGATATTCCAAAGAAGCCATTCGACTTAGATGACACATAAGAGCACCTTTCTCAAATATCTCTTTTCCGTTAATTTGCATTTAGATTTCCTTTTATTTCGCATTGATATAGTCAACTAAAATTGCTTGAAAATACTATCGTCGATATCGCTTACATTATAACCCATGAAATTTAAAAAATCTTTCGCTTCTTTACGTAGTTTTTCCCAAAGAGGCGTTTTATATATATCTTCATTGGGAAGACTTTTTATCTTATCTCTCATTGCTTCACATCGTTCTAATTCATCTTGCGTAAATTCTTCCTTAAATGATTGCGCCTCTATGCAGGTACTACTTAGGTCCTCTAGCAATTCTTCCGGCGATGTATATACATCGGCATCTGCATCGGCATTATCAATATACTTTGTTTGAAATTCAATTGACGCTAAAGCAAAAAGTGATTGCAAAAGCGCTTTTCTTCCTCTCGCCATTTTATTCTCCTAAATTTTATTACTTTTATATCCCGTACCACCTTGTCACTTTCCCTTCTTCGTCGATATCGACCTCTATGTGTTCGTATTTGTTACAGAGGCTCGGAATCAAAATTTCATCATAATATTTTTTACCGCATTCGGTGATAAATATATACATATTATGATGGCACCACCGATCCGGCTCCTCCCAAAAGGCGCCGTCTGCGTGAGTATAATTTCTTAGATACTCGTATGAGCGAGCTATAAATTTATCTAAATTATAAAAGAAATTTTCTCTTAAAATTTTCCATTCTTCAAATTTTTTCATATTTGAATTTATATTAGCGCTATTTTTATATTTTATGTCGGTATCTATGAAATTATTTAGATAAAACTGCCCAAATAGCATTATTAAAATATCTTTTACATTCTCATCGCATAAACTAAAATTATGAATTAATGTGCTAGCGATAGAATCGGTCTCATAGACTTCGGTGCTTTTCATTAGGCTAAACGCCTCAAGCTCATAAAAATCCAGTGGTCTTTTCCCACTCACGGCTTGAAAATCTTTAAAAATCTTAAATCTAAAATCTTCCGCTTTACTAAAGAAATAGACGTATGGACTTAAATTTAGATTAAGTGCTTTTACTCTCATTTTATACCGTCCAAACTATTGTTTTTCGCATTTTAGTATTGTTTTGCATAATAAGCTCTTCCTTGCTGCGTTTCGGTCGCACAAAAGTATTTGCTATTTACGCCGACCGGCTCATAACTTTTATCATCTCTTAAAATATTTAAAATTTCAGATTTATCACATATCTCTTTCATTTCTGTATCATAACCCCAGTTTGAACTAAACAATCTTATATAACCTTGCTCGTATAAAAACAATAAAATTTCTTTCGCCACTTTAAGCGAATTGGGAACGTTAATAGAATTTAATTCCCAAACGATCTCCCATAAAGAGATATAATCGCCATCTTCGACTATTCCCGATAAAATAGTTAAAATCGTCTTTTTATTCATTTAAAACCGCATTTCCTTTTAATGGAATTTTAACTACCGCACCGTCTTTGCTATTTTTAGCACAAGACTCCAGCGTACAATTTTCATAGAAAAATTTGATTTTATAAAAATTTTCATCCCCTGACGCAACCGCCAATAATAGGCTTTTTATACGACGGAATCTATCGAAAATATTCGGCTTTGTATCTTCTTGATATTCGTCCATTTTAAAACATTCGCTTTTTGCGTCTATATCTACGTCGCGCCAACTTCCGTTTAGAAATATATCATTAGAGATAGAAATAATGCCTTGCATTATTTCTGGGTCCAACTCTTTGTTTTTATAATGCTGTAAAATCTTTTTTAAATCGGCTTCCAATTTCCAATATTCATCATCGGACCATAGATTATTATCCAAAATCATACCTATAAAGGAATTTGCATCATATCTATCATCAAATGCGGTATTTCTATAAAAATTTACAAGATTCATTGCATCAATCCTTTATAGGTATGATTTTGGATAATAATCTATGGTCCGATGATGAATAT
>CAJPSJ010000074.1 GCA_905373295.1 uncultured Campylobacter sp.
TTTTTTCTTTTTTACCTGTTCACTTTTATCGATAATTATAATAAAGTTACCCTCGTTTGATTCTACTTTATAAATTCTCTTGCCGACCGCATAAAGAAACGGATTTAGGTAACCTATATTATTCATATAAAATACGAAAAATAGAAAAATGCAAATTATGATACTTGAAAGCCAACTTATATTATTTAAAAAACTCATTGAAAAAACGGCCGCACAAACAGCAAAATAACTTGCAACATATTCACTATAAACTGGATATATTTTTTCAAATTCTAAGTTATCACATATTTTATTCTTTAAAAAGTAATTTATATAAAAATATAACAACGCATTAACAAAAATAGCAATTATAAAACAAAATATTTCAATCGGAAAATCAAAAAAATAACAATTTAGCCTAAAATCAAAATATTTATTTAAAGAATTTTCTCCATTTGATAGGTTAGACAAAATAAACAACATTATTATCCAAACAAAAGAACTAAAATTTAATATAAATTTAGCCAAATTTATCATTTTACTCTTACCTTTCCGCTTAGTAGTTTTTGCATTAAGCCTTGTTTTTGTTTTTTCAAATTTTCTAGTTTTAAATTTAGTAAATTTATCTCGTCATCGCAAGCCGTTAAAACCTCTGCGATTTTTTGTTGCTCTTTAAAATTTGGAAGTTTAATAGTTAAATTTAATACCTCGGTTTTTGATATATTAAATCTTGTGCTTCCTTGTGCCAATTTAAATATCTGCTTTCTAAAACAATCACTTCTAAAATAAAATACAGCAAAACACGGGGTTAAAATTTCAAAATTGCTTAATCTAAAACCGAAACAAAAACTATTTAAATATAGAATGCCACATTCTCTCAATAAAACAGAGCTTATCCCAACTTCGTTTGGAGTTTCAGATGAGATTGTAAAAAATATATCTCCAAATTTAACCAAATTTTGTTCTTCGTCTTCCATAATTTTTACTTTTTCAAAAATATTGATATCTATTTTAGGGTTGTCGAAGATATTTTTATACGTTATAAAATTTGAGTTTCCATTTTGAAAATCTTCTGCAGCTTTACCAATTAAGCCATTATATGATTTTCCTAAATTACCAAGCTTTACTTCTCTCCACTCGTCTTGAAACTCAGGGAAGCGGATTTTGGCTGTAAGCAAATTTTGCATAAGTGCTTTTTTAAACTGCTTTTTGCTTTCTATCAAATTTATAGTTAAATTTATAGCCTCATCCCAAGTAGATAAAATTTCCGCTATCTTTTCTTGCTCAGATTCAAGCGGTATAAAAAATGGCATTTCAGACATATATTCCCAATCCGCGCGCGGCATTTTTGTCCCAGATGTTTTATTTGCGATTTGGTTAAATTTATCCGACTGCACCAAATAAAATAAAAAATCGTTAGTGACTTTTTTGCCTTGTAATACCCAAATTTCAGACGAACAAACTCCATCAAATTTAGCTTGACAAAATTTTTGCAGATACGGACGAAGCTTCCCGTATAAAATTTGACCTGTTTTAAATTCGTTTTTTATGCTTTTTTGCTCGCTAGAGCTTATAAAACCTAAAATTTGACCTGTTTTTTGAGATAAATGCTCAAGCTCAATACACTTTTTGACTTCGCTATTTTTGGTTGGATCAAATTTGGACGATGATATTTTACAAATTTCGCCTAGTTCGTATCTGCTCCACCCGTTCGGTAAATTTTTAAATTTGCTTTTCATTTTTAACTCTCCAACCATTTCGCAAATTTATCAAGATTGTTTTATTGATAACCACGCCATACATTAATATACACCTTTTATTTTCTTTAAATAATTATCCGCCATTTGTTTTAACTGTTTTGATTTTTCTTGTTTTTCATCACTGTTTGCATTTTGAATTTGATCAACATTAAACTTGTTAAAAAAATCTAAAATTTCTTCATTTATCAGACTAATACTTTTAAATTTTTTTCCTTCTGCAGTATTCTCGATTAGGCCAATTTTATGATTAAAAAAGTTCCTATAATTTTGTGTAAAAGCTTTGTCCGTTGTGGCAAAAATTGGATAAGCAAATTTAACATCTGACATACCATTTTGAGTAATAAAATACCTCGACGAATAATAATAAAATATATCCCAACTCATGCTTTTTATCGTTTTTACAACACTATCATATTGGCTGTTTTTATCAATTTTAAAGAATGAATCACTTGTATTTTTTGAAAGATATTCGTAGATAAAGCAAAAAAGGTCAATAAATTTTGTTCCATTTGCTTTCATTAAATTGTATATATTTAATGCAGATTTTTCTAAATCAAAATTATTGCTTACTTTTTCTATATAGGCTAAAACAAGATAGGAGTATATAAAATCATAATCACAAATCATGCTATCGCGTAAAATACTGGCATTCTTTATCAGAAAGTCATAAATTTTTTGGCTATGCTGTTCGTTTATTTTTAATGTTTTACTTTTTCTATATTCACCCCTATCAATGCTTTTAAATTTACATAAATTTTCTATTTTTTTGAGTGATTTTTCTTGATTTGACTTATCTGGATTCAAAGTATCTTCAAACATATAGAATAAAAAATCAATATATATATATTATCACTATTTAATATTTTTTCTATCAAACTATTTGATATTTCGCCATTTGTTTCAATAAAATTACTAAAAATTCCAATTAAATTTGCATCTAAAATAATATGTAAGTAAATCGGAATTTGCTCAGTAAAATCTTTATCCAGATACAAAATATAGTCAAAATCAGAAATACTATCGTATACATATATTTTGTTTTTACCACCTTCTAGATCATAAGTACCATGAAATTCTCTTAATTTGTTGCTATTTTTAACCCCTAAAGAATCATTCGTGCCTACAATAAAAGAAAATCGAGAAGAATCAATACAATCACTTAAAAAACTTCTATAAATTTTATAAATATCGGTATTCTTATCCAGATAGGTTATCTCTTGTAAAAATTTTTCCAATGTATCTATTTTCATAACCCAAGCTCCGCAAGATACTCGTTCATCTTGCCTTGAACGCTTTTTAGC
Source organism: uncultured Campylobacter sp. (assembly GCA_905373295.1). GTDB lineage: Bacteria > Campylobacterota > Campylobacteria > Campylobacterales > Campylobacteraceae > Campylobacter_B. Next base: position 3,041 of record CAJPSJ010000074.1, read on the forward strand.
TCGGCTTCAAGGCGTGAAATTTCTTTCTTAGTAGCCTCGATATCCACAGTCTCTTCTTCTTCAAAAGTATCGACGTAGCGAGGGATATTTAGGTTGTAGTCGTTGTCTTTTATCTCACTAAGGCTTGCTACGTGGGAGTATTTTTCTATCTCGCTTCTATTTTTATAGGCGGAGATTATCCTTTCGATATTTTGCTCGGTTAGAGAGTTTTGGTTTTTGCCTTTTTCAAATTCTTTGCTAGCGTCGATAAATAGCACGTCTTCGTTTGCGCGGTTTTTCTTAAAAACAAGTATGCAAGCAGGTATGCTCGTGCCGTAAAATAAATTTGCCGGTAGTCCGATAACGGCGTCAAGTAAATTTTCTTCGATCAGCTTTTGGCGTATCTTGCCCTCGCTAGATCCGCGAAATAGCACGCCATGCGGAAGCACGACGCCCATTTTGCCGTTACTGCCTAGGCTTTTTATCATATGTATGACAAATGCATAGTCGCCCTTGCTCTTTGGCGGCAAAGCATAGCTGCTAAATCTCATAAAAGGATCGTTCTCGGCAAATTCAGCACCCCATTTATCTAGGCTAAACGGAGGATTTGCCACGACTATGTCAAATGTTTTGATGAGGCTATCTTGCAGGTGGAGCGGGTTTCTAATCGTGTCGCCCCACTCGATCACAGCGTCGTTTATCTCGTGTAAGAACATATTCATCTTGCAAAGGGCGTGAGTTTGGCCGTTTTTCTCCTGTCCATAAAGGCGGAAATTTTTGCTACCAACCTCTTTTGAAGCCTTGATAAGAAGCGAACCAGAGCCACAAGTCGGATCGTAGATCATATCGCCATCTTTTGGCTCGACTAATCTCGCAAGAAGCATAGAAACCTCGCTCGGCGTGTAGAACTCTCCGCCTTTTTTGCCTGCGTCGCTTGCAAAATGAGCTATGAGATACTCGTATACGTCGCCGATTATGTCGTTGCCTTCAAGCATAGATGGGCGAAGGTCTAGCCTAGCGTCGCTAAAGTCTTCGAGCAAATTTTGCAAGATGGCGTTTCTCTCTTTCGTGTCGCCGAGCTTGTTTTTGTTGTTGAAGTCTATGCTCCTAAAGATGCCTTCGAGCTTGTCTTTGTTGTCTTCTTCGATCTTTTCTAGCGTTTTGTTCATTATCTCGCCTAAATTTACGGCCTCTTTGTGCGCTAAAAGATACTCAAACGTGCAGCTCTCATCAAGCTTAAATTTCTCTTTCTTTAGCTTTGCTTCGATCCTTTCACGCTTGTCGCCATACTCGGCTATGAGCTGCTCGAGCTTTTCTTTGTAAAAATCAGATAGATACTTTACGAAAAGCATAGTTAAAACATAGTCTTTATAGTCGCTTCCGTCCATCGTGCCGCGAAATGTATCGCAGGCTTTCCAAACTACGTTGTTTATGGTCTCTTGTGTGGTCTTTTGCATTTTAGTTCTCCTCTTTTTTTATCAAATTTTCAAATATGCTTTTGTTGTATTTTTGCTTTTGAGCTACTAAATTTTGTAAAATTTCGCTCTCTTGACGCACTAAATTTAGGTATTTTACTATCTTGTTTTGAGTTTGCAAATTTATAAGCGGTACTTTTAGATTATTTATACTAGCAACGCTTATCATCGCTATGGCAGTGCCTGAAATATCTGGTGCAAGGGCTTTTTTAACGGCGCTACTATTTAGATAATGCGCCACAAAATGTGGGTCAAATTTATCGCTTTTAACCCTTATGCGAACCATTAAAGACGTATAGATGAGATCGCTATACTCCTTGTCTATATAAACGGCGAAATTCGGCTCTCTAAGCCGCAGCAAGATATCGCCATGACTTACTTTATACTCCTCGTTTATTTGCTCGCTAGATATAAATTCGTCCGCAAAAGCGTCGTCGTAAATGGCATCTTCTGCAAACGACTTTAGCGAGACGATTTTATACGAGTGCTCGGACGGACTATGCGCCTCAGCCTTTTTTCTACTTAACACTAAGCCTGTTTTTATCTCGGCTATATCGTTTAATTTTACCATCACAAAGTCCTTTTATGTATTACTTGTAAATAATACTAAGAGAAGTATATCAAGTAAGTTAGAAAATGTCAAGAGCTTTTTATATTATTTGTAAATAGTACATATTTTATGCGAAACATGAGCTAGTATAAGTTTAGTGGCGACGCTTACTAAGTCCTTCAAATTTACGCGGGTTATACTTAAATTTGCACGATTAGGTAATAAATTTGGACTATCGTGCTACCGCAAAATTTTAAAAAAGGCTATAATTTAGCAACTTTATTTAAAGGAGAAAAGATGACAAATTTTAGTTTTTGCAACCCCGTGAGGATAGAATTTGGCAAGGGCAAAGAGGAGCATATCGGGCAGTATATGAAGGAAGCGGGCGCGAAAAAAGCTCTCGTGTTATACGGCAGCGAGCGCGTGCGAAAGAGCGGTCTGATGGGCGTCGTGGAGAGCAGCTTAAAGGCAAGCGGTATAGAATTTACGCAGCTTGGCGGCATAAAATCAAATCCCGTGTTAAGTAAAGTAAATGAAGCGATCAAGCTCGCTAAAGAATTTGGCGCCGATAGCGTGCTTGCTGTGGGCGGCGGAAGCGTGCTGGACTCGGCGAAAGCCGTAGCCGCGGGCGCTTGCTACGAGGGCGACGTGTGGGATTTTTTCACCGGCAAAAGCCCGAGCGTTGCGCTTAAAATTTTTGATATCATCACCCTTGCCGCGACGGGCTCGGAGATGAACTGCGGCGGCGTGGTGACCAAGGAGCAGACCAAGCAAAAATACCCGATCAGCGCGCCGTGTCTATACCCAAAGGTCTCGGTCATAAACCCGCAGCTGCAAGCAACCGTCAGCCGCGAGTATCTCGTATATAGCGCGAGCGACATCATCGCGCACAGCATCGAGGGGTATTTTACCGCTAGCGTCCATCCGGAGATCGTGCGAGCCTATATCGAAGCTAATATCAAAACCGTCATCCGCACGACTGAAGCTCTGCTTGCAGATCCGAGCGATTACGATGCACGCGCCGAGTTTGCGTGGGCTGCGACGATGGCGCTAAACGGACTAACCTACGTGGGCGTAGGCGGCTTCGGCTATCCGAATCATATGATCGAGCATGCGATGAGCGCGGTCGTGGACTGCGCGCACGGAGCCGGTCTTAGCGTGGTAATGCCTGCGTGGATGAGGTGGTATAAGGATAGGAATTTAAGCGCGTTTGAGCGTTTCGCTCGTGAAATTTTTGGCCTTAAAAGCGCAGACGAAGGTATCACGGCGCTTAAAGTGTGGTTTGATAAGATCGGCACGCCTACTAATCTCGCACAGCTTGGCATCGAAGGCAAGGTGCTAGATGAGGTCATAGACGTAGCCGCGACAAACGCCAAAGCGTGGAATATGGCGGAGCTCTACAGCCGCGAAAATATCGCTAAAATTCTTGAGCTGGCAAGATAAATTTAAATGGAGTAAATTGGTTTATGGCTTTAGCTTCTTGCTTTGACTTTTGATTTTCGGACGGTCGTTAAACCGTCCGAATTTATCATTTTGGATTGAGCTCTTTTAATATTTGGCGAGCCGACTTTGCCTATTTACTTGCTAAATTTGAGAAAACGGGCCGGTGGATATTCGCAGCTTGCTATTTTATAAATTTTGCTAAAATTCCAAAAAACCAAGGAGGCACAATGAACAGGATAGATGAAATTTGCAAGTATTTGGACGCTAAATTTAGCTCAGACGGCAAGATACAAAGCGACATCAAAGAGCTATTTATCTACCGAGCAAGCGTGCCGACCGAGTTTTTAACCGGCGTTTACGAGCCGGCGCTTTGCATGGTTTTTAAAGGCTCAAAACTAGCCAAAGTCGGTAATGATTTTTACGAGTACGACGAGCAGCACTATCTGCTAGCCGCCACGCATATCCCCGCCGTTGCGAAGATCAAAGACTGCCCGTATCTAGCTATAAAGATCAACTTTGAGCTAGAGGATATTTTAAGCGTGATCGAGAGTATAGGCGGCGCCGAGAGCAAAAAGGGCGAGTTTGCAGGGCTAACTCTTGGGGCAGTAGATGATGAGCTGCTTGAAGCCGTATTTAAATTTATCCGTTTGCTAGAGCGTCCAAACGATGCTAAATTTTTAGCAAAGCTTGCGATAAAAGAAATTTTATACATACTTTTAAAGGGCGAAAACGGCGATTTCCTACGCCAATACGCAATGCTAGAAACCATAGAAAACCGCGTCACGCGCGCTGCTAAAGAGATAAAATCAAACTATGCCGAGGCGATAAATATCGAAAATTTAGCCAGAAAGCTCGGTATCAGCGCATCGTCGCTATATCATAACTTCAAGCGTATTACGGCGCTTAGCCCGCTTCAGTTTCAAAAAAAGATCCGCCTCGAAGAGGCAAAAAATCTCTTGATAAATCAAAATTTAGACGCCGCGCAGGCCGCATTTGCCGTCGGTTACGCGAGCCCGTCGCAGTTTAATAGGGAGTACTCCAGGATGTTTGGCATGCCTCCTAAGGCGCACGTCTTAGCCATAACTGGCGCTTAAATTTAGTGCGGGCGGGTCTACTGCCTCTCGTTGATTTTATCTCCCAAGCTCCTTTTGTCTAAAATTTACATTTTTGCCCCACCCTAACTACAAATTTGATCTAAATTTTGTATTTTTTATAATATTTGCAGAAATAGGCAATGATTTTGCAGGATCGTTCTACCTCCTTTTTTTTAAAACCGTTATAATCACTTCAGTTAAAAAATTAAAATTACAAGGAGCAAAAATGCAGTATTTAACATTAAACGACGGCAATAAAATGCCGATTTTAGGCTACGGAGTGTATCAGGTGGAGCCTGCAGAGGCTCAAAGGTGCGTTGAGGATGCGATTGGCGTGGGTTACCGTCTCATCGACACCGCACAGTCTTATCACAACGAAGAGGGCGTTGGCGCGGCGGTTAAAGTGGCAATAGCCGGCGGCGTGAAACGCGAGGAGCTTTTTATCACCACAAAGCTTTGGATCAGTGACGTAAGCGAGGAACGGGCGCTAAAAGCCTTTGATGCGTCGATGAAAAAGCTAGGGCTTGATTATCTCGATCTGTATCTCATCCATCAGCCATATAGCGACACTTACGGCGCGTGGCGAGCGATGAGTAGGCTTAAAAAAGAGGGTCGCATCCGCAGCATCGGCGTTAGCAACTTTAATCCCGGCCAAATTATGGATTTTGCGATAAACAACGAGATAAAGCCCGCGATAAATCAGATCGAGTGCAATCCTTTTCATCAACAACTCGCAGCGCAGGCAAATTTAAAAGAGCTCGGCATCGCGATGCAAAGCTGGGCGCCTTTTGGCGAGGGCAGAAAGGATATGTTTAGCAATGCGGTGCTAAAAACGATCGCGCAGAAGCAAGGCAGAAGCGTGGCTCAAGTGATTTTACGTTGGCTCGTGCAGCGCGGTATCGTCGTCATACCAAAGAGCGTAAGCAAAGAGCGC
>CAJPSJ010000075.1 GCA_905373295.1 uncultured Campylobacter sp.
GATAAAAATATCTCCTAGCAAAAAAAACGCAAAGCGGCTAAATTTAGTGGGTTTTAACAGCATCAGATGTTTTCTTTTACGATTTTTACGACGCGCTCGATCGTCTCGTCGCTCATATCTGTGCCGCTAGGCAGGCAAATTCCGCGCTCAAACATATCCTCGCTAGTGCCGTCAACTACGCTAAGCGCGCCTGCAAAGATGCTTTGCAGATGCATCGGCTTCCAAAGCGGGCGAGATTCGATGTCGGCTTTATTTAGAGCGTCGATTACCTTTAGATGAGCGCCTTTTTGTTTAAATAATAGCGTTGTAAGCCATCTGTTGCCCTCGCCGCCTTCAACTTCGGGCATAAACTCCACATCGGTGCCTCTAAACAGATCCTCGTAAATTTTAAAAATTTCGCGCTTTCTCTTTACACGCTGCGGTAAGACCTCCATCTGGCCTACGCCGATAGCGCCTAAGACGTTGCTTAAGCGGTAGTTGTAGCCGTAGTCTTTGTGCTCGTAGTGAAGCAGCGGCTCGCGCGCCTGGGTGCTGTAAAATCTAGCCTTAGCCACTAGCTCCTCATCGTTTGAGATCAGCATTCCGCCGCCAGAAGTGGTGATGATTTTATTGCCATTGAAGCTTAGCGCACCGCATTTTCCGATGCCGCCCAGCGCTTTGCCCTTATAAAATCCGCCTAGCGCCTCCGCGGCATCCTCGATGAGATCGATATTTTCATTCGCGCAAATTTCGCATATCTCATCCATCTTCGCAGCCTGTCCGTAAAGATGCGTAACGACGAGCACCTTTGGTTTTTTCGGCGATTTTTTGATCGCTTCTTTAAGCAACTTCGGGCTTAAATTCCAACTCTCGTCGCTGTCTATCAGCACCGGCACGCAGCGCTCGTAAAATATTGGATTTAGCGACGCCATGAAGGTAAATGTGGAGCCAAGCACCACGTCGCTGTCCTTTACGCCGCTGCAGCGAAGCGCTAGATGAAGCGCCGCCGTGCCTGCGTTTAGCGCTAGCGCGCCGCGCGTGCCAGTATAGGACTTCACTGCGTCTTCAAAGCGATTGACATATTCGCCCAAAGGCGCGATATAGTTGCTTTCAAATACCTTTTTTATATACTCAAGCTCATCGCCGCCCATATTCGGCGGGCTTAAAAATACTCTTGCCATCTCTATCCTTCCTTGATTTAAAATTTAACCTCGCGCGTCGCAAGGCTAAATTTAGCTTTCGGCATAAAATTTAAATGCTCGGATTTTATCACTTTTAATGCTATAAATTTTAAATTCAGCCATTTTTTTTAATCACGCGAGCGGGCACGCCTACGGCTACGCTGTCGCTAGCTATGTCGCGCACTACCGCAGCGCCCGCGCCGATGATGCAGCGCTGCCCGATACTTAGCCTCTGAATGACGCTAGCACCGATACCGATGTGCGAAAACGCCCCCACTTTCACGCCGCCCGCAAGCGCCGCGTTTGGGCTAATGTGCGCAAACTCGCCGATCTCGCACTCATGCTCGATCACGACGCCTGAATTGATTATCGCGCCGCGACCGATTTTAGCTCGCGTGTTTATCACGGCGCCGGGCATTACGACTGCGCCCTCGCCGATAGCGGCGCTTGGGCTAACGATGGCGCTTTGATGAATTAGCGTCGCTATCTCAAAACCGGCGCGCGCTACTCTCTCTTGAATCTTTGCGCGGGTTTTATTATCGCCGATTGCGATTATTACGGGGTGCTTCGGCAGATCCTCGCTAAATTTCAGCCCTGCCGCGTCGTCTAAAAAAACGACCTCGCTAAATTTAGCTCCGCGCGCGGCTAACGCGACGTCCGCAACCACCAGCCCGTGTCCGCTCGCGCCGTAAACGTAAATTTTAATTGTGTCCATTAAATTTCTCCGTCGTCGCCATGCCCTCTTTATTCACGCCCTCTTTTGCAAGCACCTTTTTTATCGTTAAAAGCGCGATCTTAAGATCGAGCGCAAAGCTTAAATTCTGCGCGTAATACGTATCGAACTCAAATTTTTTCTCCCAGCTGATCGCGTTGCGACCGTTTACTTGCGCAAGCCCCGTGATGCCCGGGCGCACGCTGTGCCTAAGGCGCTGCTGCGGCGAATAAAGCGGCAAGTATTCGATCAGTAAAGGGCGCGGTCCGATGAAGCTCATATCGCCCTTTAGCACGTTGAAAAGCTGCGGCAACTCATCCAGGCTTAGCGCGCGGATCTTTTTGCCGTAATCGTTCAGCCGCTCTTCGTCTGGCAGAAGCTCGCCGTCAGCGCCGCGCTCGTCGCTCATCGTTTTAAATTTGTAAATTTTAAAAATTTGCTCATCAAACCCCGGGCGAGATTGCGTAAAAATCGTGCTTTTGCTAATGTGTTTGCGGATCAAGAACCACGTAAGCGCCATCACGGGCGAAACCAAAATAATCAAAATCAAAGCCGCCGTAAAATCGAGCGCGCGTTTTAAAAAGCCCCTATACATTGATAAATTTCCTATAAACCTCTAAATATTTTTCCGTGACGATCTTTTCGTCGTAATTTGCAAGCACCATCTCGCGCCCGTTTTGCCCGAGCCTCTCGCAAAGCGGCTCATCATCTAGCAAAATTTCGATCTTTCGCGCAAGATCATTCGCGTCGCGAGTGCGGCAGATTAGACCGTTGACGCCATCCTGCACCGCCTCGACGCAGCCGCTGCAATCGCTTACCACGCAAGCTCGCGCCATGCTCATTGCCTCTAAAACCGTGCGCGGAAAGCCCTCCTTGTAGCTAGGCAGTGCCAGCAGGTAACTAGCCTTCAAAAGCTCTGGCACATCATTTCTGGCACCAAGATAATGCACCGCACCGCTTTGCAAAAACGCAGGATCAGCGGTGCTTTTATTGCCCGCAAAGCCCTCGCCCACAAAGACAAATTTTGCATCCGATCGATCTTTTAAAATTTCTGCTGCTTCGTAGAATTCTCTCACGCCCTTATGCCACATCGCGCGAGCTATCATCAGCACGATTTTTTTGCCGTGCAAATCCTCGCCCAAATCCGCTGCATTAACGATTTTAGGGTTGAACCTTTCAGCATCTACGCCTACACTTTTAATCCTTATGACCTTTTGCTTCGCAATAAGCCCGCGAGATAGCATATAATCGGGATCGGCATCATTTACAAATACGCAAGCATTCGCCTGCGAAAATGAAAATTTATAAAGCTTCTCCAAAACCGCTCGCACAAGCCTTGTTTTAATATCATCGTCGATATAAAAGCTGCCCAGCCCCTCGACTAAGTTTATTACATATTTTATACCCGCCTCTCGAGCCGCCAGCGTACCAAACACGTTTGATTTGTGCGCGGCTGTTTGCAGCAGGTCCAAATCCAGCCTCTTTAGCTCGCGCGCAAGGGCTTTGGTGTTGCTAAATACGGTAAGCGGATTCAGGCTAGCTCGATCAAGATCGTAGGTTACGGCATTAAAATCGCGTGCCAAATCCTGCGTATAAGCGCCACGAGGAGCAATTGCGAAAACCTTGTGCCCGCGCTCTTTTAAAGCCTGCATTATCGGGCGACGAAAGAAATGCAAGCTCATATCGGCATGGCTTAAAAACCCTATGCGAGCCATCTGTTGCATTCCTTGTTTAGCGTTGCAAGATTAAATTTCATAAATTTCTCCTTAGCTTGCGGCAAAATTTTATCTAGCGCTTTAATTTATAAACTTTCACAGCAGGGCTTAAGATCACAGGCTCGAATAGCTCGGGCCTATATCTTTCAAATACAAAAAGCTGAATGTAGCTTGAGTTTAGCATCGTCTTATCTAGCAGCAAAAATCGCCCGTAATCGCGCATGAAAATCACGTAAAATTGCGCGCTGCTGTCCATATTAAACTCTTTTACTGAAAGCTTGCCGTTCGCGTCGTAGCTCGTTTCGTAAAAGGTATTGATCGCGAATTTTCTACCGCTATACTCTAAATTTAAAAGGCTAGACGAGATCGAAAAGCCGTTGTCCATATGCACGCCGCTTTGATCCTGAACGAACCTATCGCTCGTTATGAAAAACAGCTCACTTAGCTGCTTGCCGTCGGTGATGTCGATATTTGAAAACTGCGTGACGACGGGAAAGATATTCATCATGCGATCGGGCAAGATGTAGTAGATGTCGCGCGTAGGCTTTGGCGGCTTAAAATCAGCCAGTCCCAAGCTTAAGATAAAGTCATTTACGTCCGTGGCGTTATAATCTTTTAAAATTTGCTTTAACTTGTTTGGAATTTTTTCGCTATATCCGCGCTCGGTGTATTCGACATCCAGGCGCGCCATATTTGCAGAGCTAATCTGATCTCTAAAAAGCGCAAAGCTAACGGGAAAATTATCGTTGCCTAGGTGTTTGCCGCCGTCGATGAGGGTCTTTACATCGCTGTAATAGCGTATGCCATAACCGTAGTCCCACCACGAAAGCGCGTAATCCTCGCGCTGCGCCTTATCTTTGAGCTCATCTAGCACCCGCACCTCGCTTTGATAAAAGACCGTATCGACCTTGTACGAGACGATGTGCTGCCACGCGGGATAAATGGCAAGCGCCGTCAAAATGAGCAGTATCGCGCGCCCCGCGATCTTTGGCAGATCCAAGCGCTTTACGCAAAAATACAAAATATATCCGAAACTTAGCCCCATCACACCCACGGCATAGATCGTAAATCTAAGGCCCGCTTTGTTCGCCGCAAAGCCCAAAAGCAGAAGTGGGATCGAGAGCAAAAATTCCTTATGTCTAAAGCAAAGCACTAAATATCCGATCGTCGCGATCACGAAAACCGCGACGTGCGAGCTGATGCGCTCCATAAAGATATTAGTTGGCACGATGCCCGATTCTTGGATTGTTTGATTGACGTTGAAAAAATGAAATGCCGTATCGGCGTTGTCCGCAAAGGAACGGAAGATATAAAATTTCGCCTGAAAGATTATCGGGCTAAGACCTCCGTTTGCGACGAAAAAGACTACGGCAAGCGCGCCGATAATCGCTAAAATTTTAAAATTTAATAGCTTTCCTCTAAACGCAAAGAGCCAAAATAGCGTAAGCGAGATTAAAATTTTTGCCACCAAAGGCGTGGAGCAAAGCGCGATCAAAAAGATGATCATCGCTTCGTAATTCACCCTGCTTTTTCGCTTAAAAATCAGCGTATAGGCGAAAAACATGGTGAGCATCATAGAATTTAACGAGAAGCTGGACGGATACCACCACATATAAAATATCACAAACGCGCCCAGCCAAAACAGCGTGCTGCGCGAGCCGCGCGTGCAGATACGAATGAGCGCCCACAAAATACACATCGCAAGTACGATATTTAGCATATCGGTGTCGTAATACCCCGCCATAGTGCGGTTGTAGTAGCTATTCGCCACGCTCGCGACAAGCGCGCCGATGAAGCCCGCGCGCATGCAGCGAAACTCACTTGAAATTAATAAAATCGGCACTACGATGAGCGAGCTAAACAAAGCCGGCAGATAAACGAATATCGTCTCGATTTTAAAGGGTAAAATTTCAGCCAAAAACGCCGTCACGATCGAAAGCGGTGCGCTAAAGTAGCTAAGATCGTTGGGCTGATGAAAGCCGGCGAGTCGGTCGCGCGCGCCCTCTGCAAAGGCGTAGCCGTCGTTGGTGTTTATCATCAGCTCGCCGTCCCAAAAGAAGTAATTCGGAAAACCGCTCGCCCAGTGCACCCACCACATGCGAAACGCCACACTAAAAGCAAATGCAAACAAAATCATCAGCAAAATATGCTTGGAAAACTCATAATTTTTTATGAAGCCAAAAATTCTGCGCCTAGCAGGAAGCGCGCCAGCTGACTGATTTTTAGAATTTTGGGAATTTTCTGCTGTGGAGTTTTTAGAATTATCAGAATTTATACCGTTTGTAGAATTTAAAGCACTTGCGGAATTCGCATTTTTAAATTTAGCCAAATTAGCGGCTTTTGCGGAATTTTTATTTGTAGAATTTTTGCTCGTGGAATTCGCAGCGTCCTTCAAATTTGAGTTTGCAGAATTTGCGCCTGCGGAATTTTCAGAATTTACCGAGGCGGAATTTTGTCCGCTTGATTTTTTAGCCTTTTTGGATTTTTTTTGTACTCGCATTTTTGCAGAAACAGCGCGCGCTTGATCGTCGCTTAAATTTTTAGCGCCGGCGTGCGCGGAATTTTTGCTCGCAGAATTTTTTGCATCAAGCGCGGAATTTTTATCGTTTTTAAGTACGGAGTCCTCGCTACCCTCAATCTCGGCATTTTCGCCGCTAAAATTCTCTCCGCCGCCTGCGGAATACTCTGCGTCAAAATTTCCCTCACTAGCGAAATTTTCGCTTAAGGCAGCTTTGTCGGCACCCATTGATTGCGCGCCTTTTTGATCGTCCGATCCTTCGTCGATCTCTCTGACACTAAAAGCCTTTTTTTCTTCACCCACGCCTATTTTCCTTCGTCGATTTGTTCTATTTTTGCGATCAGCTCGCTTGCTATCCGTTTTTTATCGAAAAACGAAGCTCTAATTTTAGCCTTTTTCTCATAAAATTTTACATAATTTTCATCATCCAGCGCTTTTTGCATCGCCGCTTGGGTACCTTCTAGATCGTTTACTCCCACCAGCACGCCCCATTCGCTCTGCCCCATAAGCTCGCGCGCGCCGCTTTGATGATCGCTTGAAATCACGAGCTTACCGCATGCAAGAGCCTCGATGAGCGCGTTTGAAAACCCCTCAAAAAGGCTTACGAAGACAAACGCGTAGCATCTAGCCATATATTTATACGGGTTTGCGTCAAAGCCCAAAAGCTTTACGCGACCGCCCAAGCCGAGCTCCTCTATCAGAGCCTCAAGCTCGGCTCGCAGCACGCCGTCGCCCAAGATCAGCAGGTCTTTGTCATTATTTTTTAAATTTGCATACGCACGGATCAAAAGCGCGTGGTTTTTGCCAGCATCGAGCCTACCGACGCTTAGGAAAAACGGCCGCTCCTGCACGACCTGCTCCTTTGCTTTGCGACTGATCTCATCAAGATTGATCGCGTTATACAGCACGCTCATCTTGCGCTCGTCGATCCCGAAATTATCCGCTAGATCGCGCAGATTTCCAAGCGAGTTTGGAAAGATAAAATCGGCCTTCGGATAGAGCTTACGCAGCAAAAGCTTTGAAATTTTGGATTTGAAGCTCGGCTCTTTATACAGCACCGACGGCGTCGAGCATTCGTTAAAAATCATAGTGCCGCGCAGCCCGTAAATTCGCGCCAGCGCCGCCACGTAACACGGGCGGTTCATCCAAACGAAGTGGATGTCGATGCCCAGCCTCTCGCATAGTTTTTTGTAGCGCAGCGCCAAAAACGGCAGCTTTGCGAGCTTCAGCAGTCCATTTTCAAAAGGGGCTGATTTTTCGATGAAATGGATCTGCACGCCGCTTGGAATTTCATAAAAAATCCTCTCGTTCATCAGCACCAGATGCACTTCGTAGCGTGCCGTAAGCTCGCCTAAGAGGTTGCTTACGACGCGCTCGGCGCCGCCGCCGCCCATCGAATATATAAAAACGCTTAATTTCTTCATCATTTACCTTTTAAATATCGCTGCCGCGCCCTAAATTTAAGCTTTGCTCGCGCCTTTTTACGCGAGCATACGCCGCGCCATTTAAATTTAGCGCGTTTTGCGCTGCCCCAAGCGGCTAAATTTCATCGCACAACGCGGCTTGTAAATTTAAACGCGCCGTTTTGCTCGGGCGCAAGAGCCTATCTTAGCACACCGAAGTTTAAATTTAATCCCTGCGCGCCGCGGCGACGTAATAAACGGCACTACTATTTGCGCGCAAACCGATCGATCAAGCCCTGCCAGAGCTTAATGATGCGCTCTTGCGAAAACTCGTCTAAATTTTTATTTGCATTTTGCACGAGAGCGTCTCGCAGCGCCTCATCACGCATTAAATTTTCAAGCTTGCTCGCAAGCTCACCCGTATCGCCGCATTTAAACAAAACGCCGCTAAAGCCGTCCTTTATGAGCTCTTTTGCGCCCGCCGTGTCGCTGCTAAGCCGTGCGCAGCCGTAAAACGCAGACTCGATCAGCACGTTCGAAAGCCCTTCATTAAGCGAACTGAGCACAAAAATTTTGGCTTCTTTATACAGTTCGCTCACGTCCTGCCTATGCCCTAAAAATCGCACTTCAAGCCCGAGCCGCGCCGCCAGCTCGCGCAAGCTTTCGCGCAGCGAGCCGTCGCCCGCAATTAAAATTTCCCACTTCGCAAGTAGGCTTTTATCGATCCTGCTTAGCGCGTCAAAGTAAATTTCATACCCCTTTACGGGCTCAAGCCTGCCGACGCTTAAGATCACGTTTCGCTTGGCGCTTTTAGCGCCATCAACCTCGCCGAAAAAGGGGTTGTGCACGATAAAGCAGTTTTTGACAAATCGCGAATAGTACTCAAAGTCCGAGCGCGT
>CAJPSJ010000076.1 GCA_905373295.1 uncultured Campylobacter sp.
GGATTAAAGGGGGTGGGGAGCGACTTCGCAATTTAAGCCCCCGCCCCCTTTACAACAAAGTAAAAAACAACCTTAGACGGTTGTTTTTTACTCAAAGAACTTAATTTGCAATGCCAAATTTAGCATTTTTGCGGTGCGGGTCTCGGCGAGTAAATTTTACGCCTTTTGCGTCAAGCGAGCGATCTCGGCCCATTAAGCCGCCAAAGCGCAAATCCGCTAAAATTTGATAGAATTAGCAAAAAAGGCAAAAATGAAAACAAAACCGTTTTTATATCAGCTGGCCGCGCTAGTCGTCGTTGCGGCGATATTTTACGCTAGCTACGGCGCCACGAATGCCCTCGCGAGCGCTCGCGCGAACGTGCCCGAGATTTATTTCGCGTGGGAGCGCGCGCTACCATTTTGGGCGTGGAGCATCGTGCCGTACTGGTCGCTAAATTTGCTCTACGCGCTTGGATTTTTCCTCTGCCGTGACGCCGGGGAGCTCGCGCGCTACGTTACGCAGCTGCTAGTCGCTCAAATGATCGCGACGCTGTTTTTTATCGCTTTTCCTCTGCAAATGTCGTGGGAAAAGCCCGCGGTTTCGGGCTTTAGCGGCTTTTTATTCTCAAGCCTCGCCGCCTTTGACCTCCCGTTTAATCAAGCCCCGTCACTGCACATCATACTTTGTGTCGTCGTGGGCGCATTTTACCTTCGCAAGGCGCGCGCGGTTTGGCTTAAAGCGGCGCTCGTAGCGTGGTTTGTGCTCATCGGCTTTAGCGTACTGACCACGTATCAGCACCATTTTATCGACATTCCGACGGGGCTAGCCGCGGGATGTTTTGTGCTGCTCGTTCGTCCGATGGATGGCGAGCCGCTTAGTTTTGCTATAGCTATGGAGGCTACTCGCTACAAATGGGCGGCGCTATATCTAGGGCTTGCGTTTATGACGCTTTTTGCGGCGATTTTGGGAGCTAAAATTTGGGGCGCGTGGATGCTGTGGCTATCGTGGGCGAGCCTTAGTTTCGCGCTGGTTGCTTGCGGTTATACCTTTTTGGGCGCGCGGGTTTTTGCTAAAAACGGGCAAGGCCGTCACGCCGCCGCGGCTAAAGCTTTGCTCCTTCCGTATCTTTGCGTCGCGCGGCTAAATGCGCTCTTTTGGCTGCGCGGACGCCGGCTTTCAAACGAGATTTTGCCAGGGCTCTATCTTGGCTCGGTTAAGACGGCGGGCAAATTTGACGCCGTGCTTGACTGTGCGGCCGAGTTTGAGCGGCCTAGCCGCGCGCAAATTTACGCGAGCTTACCTATGCTAGATATGATAACGCCCGGCGCGGATGAGCTGAGGTGCGGCGCGGACGAACTCGAGCGGATAGTAAAAACGACTCTTTGCGGCGGCGAAAATTTATCGCAAAAAGCGGCGGAGCTGGGATCAAATTTTATCGCCGAAGCGGGCTACGCGCACGGGCGAGATTTTAAATTTAACGAGCAAGTGGACTCGCGGACAAATCTGCAAACCCGCGGCACGGCAAACGAAAGCGAAATCGCCGGGTCTAGGCAAACTCTCGCAGACTCGAACGAACGAGCCGCCGAGACAAACGGCAAAAAGGTGCTGGTGTGCTGCGCGCTGGGCTACGGCAGGAGCGCGTCGGTGCTGCTTGCGTGGCTGGTGATTTATGCGGGACTGGGCTTTGACGAGGCGCTAAATTTACTAAAATCTCGCCGCGAAAAGATCGCAGTCGCTAGCTCGCTGCGCGAGAGGATAACGCGGCTAGCCGCAGAAGCCCGCGTAAGTTCGAAAGCGGAGTAAAGACCGGCCAAATTCGCAAAAGCAAGTGCGGCAAATTTAAGCGCGAAATAGATGCGGGCCAAATTTGATCAAGTCCGGTTTGAGGGATCAAATTTAAAAAATTTGCAGGCTAGAAACAAGCGACATTGTAAATTTATCGGCGAAAACGAACGAAAATTTAACCAAACGCCCAAAATGAGGAGATAAAATGACGAATGCGGAGCAAAGCAAAAAAGCGGCGCAAGGCGGGGAGCGCGAATACCGCCAAGGGGCGGACGATAGAGCCTTGGTGCTGGTTACAGCTAGGTTTTTGGCGACGCATAGGCTGTTTTTCTTGTTAAATTTACTTCAGCTTGCCGTCTGTCTTACTATTTTTACGCATTTTGCCGTGATTGCGGGCTTTTTGCCGGCTTTTGCGGGGCTATTTTATCTGCACGTTAGGCTGTATTTTGATACGCTGATTTTTAGAGATTTTGCGGACGGGAGGCTTTGTTGCGGTAAATTTGACGCGGCGCTTTCGGAGCTAAATTTAGCTAGCAAGCCGCCTAAAATCCGCGATATGAAAAGTCGCTGCGCGGGAGCTTTGCAGCTATATAAATTAACGGCCGCGCTCACTTTTATCGTCGCCGTTGTGGCTTTTGCGTGTTACTTATCTGAGCTAAATTTGCTTGCCCGCTTAGACGGTTACGGAATGCCGATTTAGAGGGCCTCATCGGTTTGGTGCGCAAAATTCAACAACTGTTTTTCATGGCGAGATAAACGGGATAAAATTGATTGCTTTTGCGGGCCATTTTTGTAGCGACTATTTTAAGCGATGAAACAGCGGTTAGTATCGCTGGCGCACCGTATCGAGCGCTTTTAAATTTGACGATTTCATCGGTATTTTAAAATTTCAAAGCATAAAAAAATCCAGTGCAAAAAGACGGAATGGACGACCGAGTAAGTTTAGTCGGGGGCAAAATATACGAATTTTCTTTTATAGCACCACGACCTCGGTTTCCAGTTCGATACCGAATTCCTCAAAAACGCGGCTTTGCGCTAAATTTATGAGCGCAATCACATCCTCAAAGCTCGCACAGCCGAAATTTATGATGAAATTGGCGTGCTGCTCGCTAAATTTCGCGCCGCCGATCGCGTGGCCTTTTAATCCCGCCGCTTCGATCAGTCTGCCCGCGGCGTCATTAGGCGGATTTTTAAAGCAGCTTCCAAAGCTTGCGCCGCGCGGTTGATTGGCGCGCTTAGCGGCGAAATCCGCGGCGAGTTCGGCATCAAAGCCGCGTGAAATTTTAAACTCGGCGCCCAAAATCGGCTCCTCGATCCCGCTTCTTCGGTAGCCGAAGCTTATCCGCTCGCGCTCCACCCAGCCGCGAGTTAGGCGCACGGCAAGCAGGCTATCGCTGATGCTAGCGCCGGCGAGTCCCGCATTCATTTTGATTAGCCCGCCGAGCGTGCCCGGGATGTTGCGCAAAAACTCAAAACCGCCGAGGCCTTGCTTTTTGGCGAAGTTGTAAATTTTGCCCGACTTCGTTGCAGCTCCGATGCTAAGGACATCTCCGCTTAAGCTTATGCGATCGAACTCCTCGCTTAGCATCGCAAGGTGCGGCGGTGCGGGCGAGATGAGCAGATTGTTGCCGCCGCCGATAATCGCGCGCTCGCGGATACTCTCAAACTCCGCAAAATCGGCCTCATCCTTTAAAATTTGCACCGCAAAGCTCCGGCCGATGCGCACGGAGGTGTATTTGCTAAAATCTATCTGCTTTGTTTTCAAAATTTTGCCTTTTAAATTTCATTTCTAAATTTCACGCTCGTCGCTCGTCGCTTTAAAATTTAACTATACCGCCGCACCGCACGGTGCAAAACACGAACGCTGTTTCAAAATTTAGCTCGCTTTCGATACGTTTTCAGTGGCGTGCTACGTCACACGCGCAGCTCGCACTCTGCGGTACAAAATACAGCCGCGCAATGTAGCGCCGCGCTGCAAAATTTTATCGCTGCGTAGCCGTAAATTTAAGGCGTACAGATTGCACCGCGACAAATGGCGCCACAGCGCGGTCGATTGGCGCAGCTTGGTGGCAAAATCCGCGGCAAGCTCGGCGATAAATTTTACGCGCAAATTTAAATTCACGTCGCACTCCGCAGCTAAACCCAAAAGCGGCGAAGGGGCTGCACCGCCAAGGCAAGAACGCGGGGTAAAATTCTACCTCGCGTCTACCCTTACGCCAAAGTAAAATTTTCGCCGAGGCACAAACCCCTTAACGCCTAGAAATTTAGCCGAAACGAAGGGGCAGTGTTCCGAGCAAAATCAGCCGAGACAAGCGCTCAATTTCAACTAAATTTTAGCCTCGCTCGCTTTACATCGGGTTTTGCCCGCCGCAGTCCGCAAAGCGAATCTCGTTATATTCGCGCGGGATAAAATTCTCCTGCGCGCTAATCGGCGCAGGGTAAAATCCGCGCTCGTAACCAAGCTCAAATAGCCTATCCACCGCCCTTATCTGCGCCCCCGAAAGCTCGATCGAGGCCTCGTTGGCATAAAGGCTCAGATATTTTTCGAGCTTTGCGTCGTCCACGCGGATGAGATTTCGCTCGAGAAGCATCTGCGACAAAAGCGGCTTATGCGCGGTGGCGATGCGCACGCCCTCCGTTAGCACGCGCTCGCACTCGATGGCGTCCGTTATCGGCAGGCTGCGGCGAACCGTCATACCTCCTAGCGGCAGCGGTAAATTTTCGCCCGCTAGCTCGCTCCAGATATCCCAGATCTCGCGCTCCACGCAAAGCTCGTCCGAAAAGTCCAAAATGCTCTCGTGTATCAGCACGCCCGCGTCCACCTCGCCGCTTAAAACCGCACTCTCGATCTCTAGGAAATTTTTATAGATCACGCGCGCCTGCGGGTATGCCATGCGAAAAAGCAGGGCATTGGTCGTGTGTTTGCCGCTGAGCGCGACTTTGAAATTTCGCTTTAAAACCGCACCCTTTTTCTTAACGAGCTTTGGTCCGTAGCCCTCGCCGAAGCTCACCGCCGTGCGCAAAAGCGCATATTCGTCGCAGATGAGCGGATACAGCGCGAAGCTAATCGCCGTGGCCTCGTAAGTGCCCTTGAGCGCCTCGTCGTTTAGCGTTTGGATATCAAGCGCGGTGGCACTAAATTTTAGATTTTTCGAGCTCACCCAGCCAAAATCAATCGCCTTATACATGAAAATATCGTCGGCGTCGGGCGAGTGAGCGACGTTTATATGCTTAAAAATCTTCAAATTTTATCCTTTTTGCTCCGCTTTAAATTTCGCGCGCAGCTTGATTCCAAAATGTTGCGAAATTATAGTGAAATTTTGCTACAACCCTCATAAAAATGCGGAATTTCTAAAGAAAAACGTGAAAAATTAAGCCCGTTTAAAAGGCTAAATTTAATGCTCTCCGCTTGCCGCGCAGAGCTTTTGCGCTTTTGAAAAATTTCAAATTCCGACGCCGCGTCGAATTTGGACGAATAATCAAAAATTCATTTCAAATTTGGTAAAATCAAACGAATTTATTTTTAAGGAAAAACATGGACGAGGGAAAGAAAAAGACGCTGGATGCGGCGCTAAAATCGATCGACAAGGCTTTCGGCAAGGGCACGCTCGTGCGGCTGGGCGATAAGCAGGTCGAGCCGATAGATGCCATCTCTACAGGCTCTGTGGGGCTTGACATCGCGCTTGGCATCGGTGGCGTGCCGAAAGGGCGTATCATCGAGATTTACGGGCCTGAGAGCTCGGGAAAGACAACGCTTACGCTTCACATCATCGCCGAGTGTCAAAAGGCGGGCGGAATTTGCGCATTCGTGGACGCCGAACACGCGCTGGACGTCAAATACGCTTCAAATTTAGGCGTCGATACCGACAATCTCTACGTCAGCCAGCCCGATTTCGGCGAACAGGCTCTTGATATCGTAGAAACCCTAGCAAAAAGCGGTGCGATCGATCTTATCGTCGTAGATAGCGTCGCCGCGCTTACGCCGAAAAACGAGATCGAGGGCGACATGGGTGATCAGCACGTGGGGCTTCAGGCGCGACTTATGAGCCAAGCGCTGCGCAAGCTCGCGGGCGTCGTGCATAAGATGAATACGACGGTGATCTTTATCAACCAAATCCGTATGAAGATCGGCGCGATGGGCTACGGCACGCCCGAGACGACGACCGGCGGCAATGCGCTTAAATTTTACGCTTCGGTGCGCATCGACATACGCAAGATCGCTACTTTGAAACAAAACGAAGAGAGTATCGGCAACCGCGCCAAGGTCAAGGTCGTGAAAAATAAGGTGGCGCCGCCGTTTAAGATCGCGGAATTTGACATAATGTTCGGCAAGGGTATCAGCAAGGTGGGTGAGTTGATCGATTACGGCGTCAAGCTCGATATCGTCGATAAAAGCGGTGCGTGGTTCAGCTACGGCGACACTAAGCTAGGACAAGGTCGCGAAAACGCCAAAGTGTATCTTGAGAATAATCCTGAGGTAGCCGAAGAGATCACGGCAAAGATCCGCGAGCAGATGGGTAGCGTAAATTTCAGCGCAGACGCGGACGATGAAGAAAATTTACAAAGTGGAGATGAATGATGATTTATATCGAAGATGTTTATGCGATAGAGGTGTTAGATAGTCGCGGCAACCCGACCGTGAAGGCGACCGTGGTTCTAAGCGACGGCACCGTAGCAAGCGCGATAGTCCCAAGCGGCGCAAGCACGGGCAAACGCGAGGCGCTAGAGCTTCGCGACGGGGGCGATAGATACTGCGGCAAGGGCGTGCTAAGGGCTGTTGAAAACGTAAATTCGCAGATCGCCGAAGCCGTGATCGGGCTGGATGCATTCGATCAAAAGGCGCTTGATGATGAGATGAGAGAGCTTGACGGTACCGATAACTATTCAAATTTAGGCGCAAACGCCGTGCTTGGCGTATCTATGGCGGTAGCGCGAGCGGCGGCAAAGAGCCTTGACGTGCCTTTGTATCGTTACCTGGGCGGCGCGAACGCTAGCGTACTGCCGGTGCCGATGTTTAATATCATCAACGGCGGCGCGCACGCGAACAACAGCGTGGATTTTCAAGAATTTATGATTATGCCGTTTGGTTTTGATAAATTTAGCGATGCGCTGCGAGCGGCGAGCGAGATTTACCACACGCTAAAAGGCCTTCTAAACGCGGCAGGCCACAGCACGGCGGTCGGCGACGAGGGCGGATTTGCGCCAAATTTAAACGATAACGAGGAGCCGATCAAACTAATCATGCAAGCTATCGAAAAGGCGGGCTACAAAGCGGGCGAGCAGATCAAACTAGCCCTCGACGTCGCAGCCAGCGAGCTGTACGAAAACGGCAAATATAAGCTAGAGGGCAAAGAATTTAGCAGCGAAGAGCTGATAGAGCGATACGCGCAGCTTTGCGAGAAGTATCCGATATTTTCGATCGAAGACGGCCTAAGCGAGGACGACTGGGCGGGCTGGGCGAAGCTAACTAGCAAGCTTGGCTCTAAAGTGCAGCTCGTGGGCGACGATCTATTTGTAACGAACGAGAAAATTTTGCGCGAAGGCATCGCCAAAGGCGTAGGTAACGCAATCCTAATAAAACCAAATCAAATCGGCACCGTTAGCCAAACCATGCAGACGATCCGCCTAGCTCAGCGCAAAGGCTACCGCTGCGTGATGAGCCACAGAAGCGGCGAGAGCGAGGATAGCTTTATCGCGGACTTCGCCGTCGCGATGAATACGGGCCAAATCAAAACAGGCGCGACCTCAAGAAGCGAACGCAACGCAAAATACAACCGCCTGCTCGAGATCGAGCGCGAGACGGACGAGTTTTTAGGAAGCCGAATTTAAAATGTTTTTTAAAAAAAAGTCCAAGCGGAGCTTAAAAGGCGGCGCGCAGCGCACCTATACGGACGGAGCGGATTATACGGACACGCAAGGCAAATATTCAGACGCAGACCTTGACGAGGACGATTTTTTTGACGATGATGAATTTTATAGCGATGAAGATTTTAGCGGAGGCTTTAGCGAGGTAGGGGCTGGCTTCCGGAAAAATCGCAACGGAGCTTCGCGCGGTATAGACGAAGCAGGCTCTGCCTCTGAAGCCACAAGCAGCAGCTCTAATTTAAGTGGTAAAAGCTCCGCTGCAAGCGGAAACTACGAAGGCAGCGCGCAAGCAGACGCGGGCTTTTACGGCGCAGAATTTATTGGGAGCAGCGATTTAAAGAATGCAGAGTTATACGCTAAAGAAAACTGCTTCCCAAACGACGCGGGTTTTGCGGCTCAGAGCGTAGAGCGCGGCTCTCAAGGCACGAGCTTCGCGGCACAAGACATAAATCCTACTGCGCAAGGATTTTCTTTTACGCCGCAAAACGCAGATCCTGCCGCTAAAAAAGCTTTAAAGAAGCGTAAAAATTTAAAAGAACGGCTGAATTTTATCAATCCGTTTTCACCGCTTAAGCAGATTTTTGCAGCTCTTGCGCTGATCGTCTGCGTCGTTTTTGCAGGAATCTTCGTGGGCGACGTGCTGTTTGGCAAACGATCGTTTGAAGTGCTGCGTCAGCTGCAAAAAGAAAAGGCGTTTTTATTCACCGACGTTGAGCGGCTAAAAGAGGAAAACGCCGAGCTGCAAAA
>CAJPSJ010000077.1 GCA_905373295.1 uncultured Campylobacter sp.
TCCATGCCGCTTTGTGTAGTATCGGGGCCCGCAGGCTCGCAGGTATAGCCTTTTAGCACTTCCTTTTCGCCATCGCGTAAGATAAAGCGCCCCAGCGTCATATCATCAACTTCCTTGAACCTGGTAATTTCCAAGACCATAAATCCTCCTTAAATTTACTTCTCGGGCGAGCTAAGCTCGCTCTATGAGCGAAAAACTCAAAAGCTAAATTTCGTTACAAATTTGACTTTTTTTATTGCTTCGCCGGTTTTGCGTACTAGCACCTTATATCCGTTACCTTGCTTCGGCGTGTCGCTTTTTATCTGCGCGCGTATCATATTTTTTATCGTCTGCTTTAGCCCCATTAAAAATCCCACCTTTTTGCCGTTATATTTACGAATGCGCCGCTAGCTGTGACGCGAGTTTCTACCGCCGTGACGATAAATCTATCCTCCCCGGGTGCTGCAGGAACACTGTAGCGAGGCATATCTATCTTTATAATATCGCCTGTGCGTACGCTTTGAAGCGGAGCACGCAGGCTAACCTCGCTTACGCGCGCGCCGTGGTCCAAAAAATACCTGCGGGCATAAGCCTCTATGATGCGCTCGTCCTGATCCAGATCGAGCTTTATTTGGCCACGTAGCTCATCGCTTCGGTCAAATATAAACTTCACTGCCCCCCTGGCGCTTTTTTGCTCACTCCCTTTGATCTGTGTCATTTCTCCTCCTTCCAAGAATACCAATACCACTTTTTTAATGCCTCTAAATCATCTCCTTGCCAACGTGCGCCAGTCATATTATAGACGTATGCAGGAGCGTTATAATCGTTCAAAAACAGATCCGCATCCAGTTTCTCGCGGATATTTTTATACCGACTAGGTGCTTGCAGCCTGACAAATTCCTGGTACATAAGGCTTTCTATAGTTTTTTTCTTAGGGATTCTGCTTTGCGAAAAGATCCCTATGCCCCACCACCTTTCGTAATAATTTATGGTCCTATCATCCGCCCATAATACGATCTCGGTTAGTTCATCTTTGAGCGTAATCTCCTCTTTGTAGGTATATTCACGCACGCGGTGATTGAACCCCACATCGCCGCGCGTTTCTAGCCCGATATAATATATTTCTATCCGAAGCTTATTATCCTTTTTGATAAACAGGCTAAGCGCCGTCGTATAACCTGGAAGCGCAGGGTGTTCCAAGGCTTTATCCCCTAAAAGAGAGTGCAGGCTAACCATAGCTAAAAATTTCTTTTTTAACGCACGCTTGGCTCGCTCAAAGCCAAAAGCTCTTTTAATGAAATTATCGCTTTTGCCTTGTGGATTTTGGCAGAAAAAGACCCTATCGGTTTGAAGCATGCTTTTTACGATCTTGAAGTAATCACTACCTCTTCCTTTCTTTACGAAATCAAGAAAAGGTGGGAGTCTAGTCGTACTTCCGTCATCATTTGGGATTAAAAAGAAATCCTCTTTGCTTAAGATAAAGCGAAATATCTCCTTTATGCGGATCTTATATCCGTCATCGCAGATTATGATGAGATTATCAGGGTTTGGATCGTAGGTATCGTGATACTGCCTGCGACCGCTTGCGTCTGTTGCGATGGATACGAACTCGACAATATCTTCGGAGTTTTTTATCGGCCACCAACCTCCCGTGTCTAAATAATAGCGGTATTCTCCTAAAGAATAAACGTCGTAGCTCTGCCCTACTGGTTTTTTATTATGCCCGGGCTTTTTGCCGCCTAGAGGCACGAGATATGCACCTTGTAGTGCCTTGTAGTATTTCCTACTAACCGCGCCATTAATAAGTTCAAGCTTAATCCACTCTTTGGTCTGCCCCCTATATCCGCCATTGCTTTCGTCTGCTATAAACTCCATCTTAGCCCCACATTAGCAAAATGCTCATATTTTTGTAAATGTCGCCGCGACTGTCGGTGAGCTCTACACTAATGGGTGTAGGCGAGCTGCAATCTCCTATATCTTTCAGCCAAAAAATTTCCTCTTTTTCGGAAGGCTTTTTACCTGAAAAGGTAAGATTGCCAGCACTATCCATAGCTTCAAGGCGGTATGCTTCACTGCCTCTATTATTGACAAAAAATAGCGGGGATTTGAAGCTATAAAGCGTTATGGAGGGATTTTGCGCGCTAGGCGAGGATGAATACTTTACTAGCCCAAGCAGCATAGTTACGTCTTTTTCGCCTATCCTTCCTCCCTCTAATATATTGATCCTGCCTTGAAAGGCGTCCTCATCAAAATTCAGTAAGGTCGAATAGTCTCTGCCTATCACGGCGCAATATACCCTAGCTACGGGATTTATCGCTTTCGCCCAGACGATGAAGCGCCCTCTAGGACCTATGGCGCCACCTTTCATACGTCCATTAAAAATACTATGGCTTAGGCTAAAATCCAAATTTCGATCTTCTGAGTTTAGCTTCAACGCCTTTTCGCAGGCGGCATCTTTATACATCATTACGTCAAATGTTTCAGCCATCTTTAATCCTTCTCCTTAATCTCGTTGAAATCGCAGCTAAATTCGTTTGCGAAATAGCCGATATTCATTGTTTTCTCTAACTTTCCGTCTAAATATAGCTCTAGCTTATAAGCTCCATAATCGCTAAATTTAACCTCCACCTCCCCGAAAGGATCGGCACTAAAGCTTTGCGCCCCGAGCTTAAAGCCGGCATGCGCGATAAGTGCACTATCTATGTCAAAATCACGCATCAGGCTAAAGGTATGGGTATAACCTTTAGGATAAAACTTCGTAATCTCGTATTTATGCAAATGATCTATTTGCAAATTTTTATACTCCGCTTTTATATTTAGCGCGGAGGGTAGGTCGCGAGCAGGGCATACGAAAAGATAGATATTGCTTTCATAAGCCACCTTTAGCGTTCCGCTTAGAGGGCCCTCAAAGCAAAGCACATTATCTTTATAGATATTGCCGTGCTGCTCTTGCGCCGTTTGCTCGCTAAATTGCAGCGGCGTTCCGTCAAGGCTTACAGCTATTAGTTTTTTAATAAAGCCCGTAAGCTTTACGCAGATATCCTCGCTCAGCTCAAACTCCTCCACCGCGCGATAATCCGCAAAAAAAGAGGCGTTAGGTGCGTTCAGGCTAATATCTTTCGCTTCCCAGGCGGGGGTTGCGAAAATTTTACCTACCGCGCGAAGTGGAGAGATTACGTAAACATCGCCGTTTTCATCGTCTTTATATCTTAAAACCTCCCTCGGGGTTACCGGGTGGGGATCGGGGTCGATTACTGCAGTAAGCCCGGCTTCGGAATAGATATCCTCATTTTTATCATTAAAAATTATCGTATCGATATTTTGCGGTGCGCTAAGGCTAAGGTTAAAATCTATTATATTATCCTCGTTAAACTCCAACGCGCTCACGGCGGGCTTAGCGATATAAAATTTATCGCTTATGAAAATTCCTAGATCGTTCGCCCAAAAGCTAAGCCCTATGCCCTCTAAAGCTCCGGCTAGCGACGATGCATCCGAATACGAAAGCCCCATTAGCGGCGTATCTTGTGGTGCATTGCAAAGAAAGCTTACTTTATCTGTAAGAAAGGCGAGATCCTTTAGGCTGGATATATTTTGCGGCAAACGAAGCGGGGTTTTAGCGACAAGCTTTTTAAAATTTGAATCTATGCTTAAAACCTCGCTCACCTCGAAAAAGCAATCTTTAAAATGCGAGCAGCTTATTAAAATTTCATCTATCGGGGCAGATAGAGAGGATGAGGCGATTTTTAAAGACGCCGTTGCTTGCAGCTCACCTTCCTCGCTGCAAATACTCAGCTCACTGATGCCACGAAGCTCGCTTTTTACGCCATCTCTGAAAGCAAAGACCTTAAAGCCGTATTCTACTACCATTGCTCCACCCTTTTATAAATCAAAGAAGTGGGGCGGTAAGCTCTATTTCTCCAGCAAAAAGCAAGCGTTTTTGAGTGAATATCGGACTTTAAAATAAAGCTTTCCTCGATTTTAGAGCTATAAATTTTTGCCTTATGCACGGCTAGCTTAAAGTCGTATTGCGCACTTCCTTTCTTATCGCCGTTGGTAGCTAGATGAAAATTAGCGGCAACGCTACCTTGGCGAATGACCCCTTCTGGTATATATATCTCAGGCCTTAAATCCGTATATCTTTCAATATGGCTCGTATATACGCGGTCTTGCGAGATTTCTACCTTATAGTTTAGATCCAACTTATGCATTACCGCTCCAATATGCCGCTATATAATATCCAAAGCTAACACCCCTTGAGACATCGGCAAAACTGACTCGCCTAACGAGCTTAACGGCATGTACCGCTTCGCTCGCCGTAGCTTTGTCCGCGACCAAAGGAAGTAGCTTAAAAGCAAACTCCCCCTTTTTGATATATGAGAGATCTTCCTCATCGGTAAATTTTATTTTGTTTCCCTCTATCCTATCTACCCGAAGGGGATTTTGCGAGCCGGAAAAAGCATAGCACTCACCAACGACAAGCGGCGCAGAGCCGCTTATCGGGCTAAGCTCCAGCGCATCCTTGCCTTCGCCCGTAACCTCAAATATTTTCATATCAACGCCCCCGGCGTTTAAGCCCAGATATTCAATCTTGCGCTTATCATAAAGTAGCGTTACGTGTGGATAAAAGGTAGCGGCAAGATCCGTAATCTTTGCATAAATCGTCATTTCGTCGGTTTTAGTCGAGGGGGTAAAGATCGAAATTCTAGGACTTGGAAGTAAGTTATCTCCCATTCTCACTCTTTGCGTGCACTCTTTGTCCTTATAAAATTCAATTCCCGCCATTTTTGACTCCTTTATATTCTGATTTCTCGGGCGAGCTAAGCCCGCCCTGCGACGGGGAGCTACGCTCCCTCGACCCACCTAAAGTTTCAGAAATTTTGCTTCGCAAAATTTTAAAATTTCAGCGGTTTGATTTCCCTTGCGAGCTAAGCCCGCCCTGCGACGGGGGAGCTTCCCGCTACTTCTCGCGAAGGCTAGGAAGCCCCCGCCGTTTTTAAAAATTTCGCTTCTTAAAATTTTTAAACCTCTTTGAATTTAAGCGTCAGATAAAAGAGCGGCTCTGCGCTTTTAAAAAGCGGCTCTGCGCTCACCGCAGCGTCCGTATAATCAAACCTTGCTCTGATTTGCTCCGTATCAGTTAGCAGCACAAGCTCGCTATCAGCAGAGCTTTCGGCTAGAGCGATCAGGGCGTCTATGCAGGCTTTGCTTTGCCATGCGATCTCATCACTGGAAAATACGAGGGCTCTGTTTTTGCGCTCCCTTAAAAATACTATCTCCGCTCCGCTTATAGCGGTCTCGCTTGCCGCTATAAGCGAATAATTTCTAAACTCGTCTTGTAAAAACAAAGGCTCGTCGAGTTTTACGTTTTCTACGGCTTTTAGTCTCATACTCCAGCTCCTTTTAAATATCTTTGAAGCGCCGCCGCGGTGTCCTCGTCGGTTTGAGCTTTGTAGCTTGCCCCGCCTAAATTGAAGTTTAAATTTACATTTTTAGCAGCAGCAACATTCGGCTTTATAAACTCGGCGGCATAACCCTCTATGTTTAGACCCTGCTTCGCTCTGGATAATAGATCCTCAGCAAGAGCGCGAAAATTCGTAAAATAATCGTTTCCCTTAATCCTAAAAAATCCCGGATATTGCTTATTCCATGACCTAACGGCGTCAAGCCCGTTTCTGAAAAGCTTTTTGTCGATCATCGAATAGAATTTATCGGAGAGCCTATTGGCTAACCTCCTAACGTCTGCGGAGCTTATGCTCATATCTATTCTTTGCATAAACTCGCTATTTTGGCGAGCTAATACAAGTCCACCGCTAGCGAAGCGGGCTAACTTCTCTTTTGGGATCGCTCTAGCGTTTAGCTTTGCAAAAAATTTAGCGCCGTAATAATCCACGGCTTTGACGTTTTGAATAAACTCACCCCTGCTTAGTAGCGCAGGCACATCATCCCTGCCTGCGGTATCATGTCCGGCGATCTTGCCGCTATATCGCCTAAAAAGTTCCACCGCTCCGCCGCTAGCGAAAGCTGCGGCATTTGTGCCTTTAATTTTACCTCCGCCTATGGTTTTGACATGGATCGTATGAACCGATGATGTGGGCCTTTTAAGCGCCTCAATCGTCTTTTGCGCCGCCTTGGCGTCCGGATCGATCGTATGGATGCTTGAGCTTGGAGCTTGCAGGCTTTTTTTCGCCTCCTGCGCTGCCGCGTCGTCTGCGGTTATCTTTATGCTAGCCCCTCCGTTCATTGCGTCTTTTAGCTCGGTGATTTTGGTTTTTACCTCTTCAAAACCCTCGGCACTAAAATCTATCTTACCCTCTGCAGCCCTTTGTTTTAGCGCGATGAGTTCATTATAAAGTGCCTTTTCGCTCTGCAGGCTAGACTCTACCGCCGCCTTTTCGGCGGCAATATTTGCCATCTTGGCGTCATGAGCGGCAAGATCGGCGCTTTTTTGCATCTCGTTTGCGCTTAAATTTAGAGCCAAAATTTCATTTACGGTATTTTTGTAATCCGCGGCCCTATTGATAGTTTGTGCGTTTTTACCGCTTCCTAGGCTCTTTTGCGCTCCTAGGCTATCGTTGATTTTCGCGGCCTGATCGGCATAGCGTTTGAAGCTTTCCAGGTCTTTACTATTGAGCGCCTCTTTTGCCGCGCTTAGCGAGCGAGATAGGGCCAAGCGGTCGTCGTTAAATTTCGCCTCCTCGCTCATCCCTGCCTGATTTGCTAGACGGATCTTTTCTGCCGCGCTAAATTCCAAACTCTCACGGCTGCGGGCGTATTTCTCCTCTATACCCACCCGCTGCTGTGCCATCAGCTCAAGCTGCGAGTTGTAACTTTGCTCCTTTGCAAGCAGCGAAGCGATAGTGCGGTCATGGCTTTTTATACGCGCATCGGCATCCTTTAAAAACTCGTTTAAAACCCTTTTATTATCGTTTATAATCGCGTTATTTGCAGCCTCGCGCGCATCCACCATAGAGGTAAGACCCTGCTTAAGTCTCTCTATTTGATTAATCTGCAGTTCAATCTGATTTTTTGCGTCCGCTTCTACAACCTTATCAAGCCTTACCTCTTTTAGCCCCTCAAGGCTTGCTCTAAGCCCTCTAAGCGCTTCATCTGCGGCAGCTATCCCTTTTGCGGCAGCTTCCGTGCTTAAATTTTCATTTTTGCCTAGGTTCCATACATTGCCCGTCTTTTCTAATTCTACGCCTAAATTTGCTAAGCTTGAGCGAAAATCATTGGTATTTTGCGTCGCTTTAAGCATATATGAAGGCAGGTCAAATTTAAGATTTGCGGGGATATAAAATATGTTGTTAAGCGCCTCGGCAAGCTCTCCTAATCCTCGCGCCGCGGTAGAAAAAACTCCTGCATCCTTTTCTCCGGCAAGCCAATCAGGCATAGCTATATCGCTTAAAGCGGAGGCTGCTTTTATAAGCGAGCCTATGGAGTTTGCAAGCAGCGCCGCGGCATTAGCGGCAGCTTCGAAGGTATCTTTGTTGAAAATACCGCTTGCGATCTCATTTATACCCTCGCCGAAGTTCTGCAAGGCCTGCCTAAGCGTCGCATCGTTTGAGAGATACTCATTTATTTCTGCAAAGGAATTTTTAAGCCCCTCAAACAAAGGCTTAGTAGCCTCTCCTTGTAGCTCCGCCATACTTGCCTTATAAGAGCTTACTAGGGCTTCAAATTTCGGAGCGCTAAAGGAAGCCTGCTCGCCGAAAATTTTAAGCTTTTCGTTCATCACGTCGAAAAACGAGCCGTTTTCTATTGCCGCCTTTAGACTTTCGGTCTGAAGCCCCAAGGATTTTAAAAACCGCCCGAAGTCCGTATTTGTTTGAATTATGCCTGCGCCCACGCTATCTAGCGTCGCTTTTAGCGAGCTTACATCCGCGCCCGAGCTTTGGGCTGCGTATGAGATATTGCGAAACAGCGCGAGAGCCTTTTCTAGGCTCATATTTGAGCTAGCGGTAGAGTAAAAGCTCGTAAACATCGCGGCTAGATCGCTGGAGCTGAAATCAAGCTCGCTATTAAGCTTTTTAAGCTCCTCAAGCGCCGCGCTTGCCTTTTGTCCGCTTAGCTTCCATTTTTCAAACGGATCGAGCTTGCCGCTTTTTTCCGCGACATTTATCAGGCCTCTTAGCCGAGCATTTAAATTCTCTATAGTGGTGTTGTTTTCTAGCCCGGCGGCGATAAACTCCCTAACGCCCTGAATAGCGCTAGATATAACCGAGCTGAGCCCTCGCAGCGAGATTGTCAAATTCGCAAACGCGTCGGATTTAATCCCATCTAGCGCGCTTTTCAGCACGCCCGTGCTTTTGCTTGCCTTTTGTGCAGCAGCCTCTACGTC
>CAJPSJ010000078.1 GCA_905373295.1 uncultured Campylobacter sp.
CGGTGCGAAACAGAATTGTGATTATACAAGAGTGATGCTTAAAGGGGGCTGAATAGAAAAGATTTTAAACTAAATAAATTTTATGTTCGGCGCGCGCTATCACTTCGCCGATGATAGCGCTGCTAGCGTAGCCTGCGTTTTTTAAATTCGCAAACGCTCGCGCTGCGTCCTTTTCCGCTACGGCGAGCAGAAGTCCGCCGCTGGTTTGCGCGTCGCAAAGCGTTATGTCCGGCTCGGAATCGACACTAGGTGCGATAAATTTTAAATTTTTATAGCTTCCGGCGGGGATCAACCCCTCATCAAGGCATTTGAGAGCGCTTTTTAGAAGCGGAATTTTGCTAGGATAAATTTTAAAACTTACGCTCTCATTGATCATTTCAAGCGCGTGTCCAAGCAGTCCAAAGCCCGTCACGTCCGTTGCGGCATGTATTTTTAAACCCGCTAGCGCGCCCACGGCATAAAAATTTAGCAAAACCATGCTCTCTATCGCGTCACGAAATTCTTCAAATTTAAGAAATTTCGCCTTAATAGCCGTAGCGATAATGCCCGTACCGAGAGGTTTTGTTAGGATCAGTAGGTCGCCTTCGCGCGCTGTATTATTGCTCCAAAATTTACGCGGATTCACCCGCCCCGTGACGCTAAGTCCGTAATAAATTTCGGGGGTAGAGATGGTGTGACCGCCTACCAAGACCCCTCCGCACTCTTTGATCTTGTCTTTGCCGCCGCGCAGAATTTCGCGTAGAATTTCGTTTGAGAAATGACAATCGTCAAAACCCACGATGTTTAGGGCATTTATCACTTCGCCGCCCATCGCAAATACGTCGCTTAGGGAGTTTGCCGCCGCGATCTGTCCGAAGATAAACGGATCGTCCACCAAGGGGGTGATGAAATCGAGCGTCTGCACGAGCGCAAGATCGTCGCTTATGCGAAATACGCTCGCATCTTCGTTGCTGCAGGTGGACGACAGCAGGTTTGCATTGGGCTCGATTAAATTTCCAAGATTTTCGGTTAGACCCGCCGGGTCAAGCTTGGCGGCTCAACCGGCGGCTGCAATAAATTTCGTGAGGTTAAAATCTCTATAGATCATAGTTTAATTACTTCGTATTTTGATAGGACGTCCATGATTTCGTATGCATTTGAAATCTCGCCGATCGCGAGCTTATCGACCAATTTGTAGCCCTCCAGGCAGCTTCCGCAGCTTAAAATTTCAGCCCCCGCTTCGTTTAGCTTTTTAATCGCCTCAAAGCATTCGTGGCCGCGATTCGTGGTTATATGCACGGCGTTGTTTACGCAGATCACCTTCACTGGCTTTTCGTCTAAGCTTAACGCCGCGCCTAAAAATTTAGCAAGCAGACTCTTTCCGATCGGGCCGCTTCCGCACTGCTCCTCGTTTAGAAATATCACCTTGCCTCTTTTTGGCGCCGTTACGCTACAATAAATATCGTCGATACTTTCATCTTTCAACTCGTCTGTTTTTACGGTTTTTATAAGCGTGTCGGCGCCCGCTTGTGAAATTTTCGCCTCAAAGCCGTTTTTAGCCAAAAAGCGCTTTATATTTTCGCGCGGTGCTACGTCGTTTACTAAAATTTCTAAACTCTCTCCGATTTTTAACTCGCCGAGGGCTTTTTTAGTGCGCAAAAGCGGCTCCGGGCAATTTAAATTGCGACAATCTAGTTGCATATGTAATCCTTAAAAATAAAAATTCTTTGAACCTCAAAGCTAATGCGAGCCGCACGCAAGCGGGCCCGCATAAAATTTACCCAAGTTATAAGCGCGGGTACTTCGCTTCAAATTGCGATTTAGCGATCTGCCCTTTATCAAGCAGCTCGCGATACCAGTAGTGGTGAAGTACATAAACTTCCTCCTCCGGCTTGTGTCCGTCGATCATCGAGTGGATGGCGCCGCTGATCGCAAAGACCGCCATGTAGATATGTACGAGCAAAAACACCGCGCAGACCGCGCCCAAAAAATTATGAATAATCGCGCTTGCTCTTAAAATTTCTATCTGACTCATACCTAGCGCACTTCTCATCGCAGGGATATCGTAGTCTAGGAAAAACATTGACGCACCCGTCGCTATCATCACTATACCGCCTAAAGTCGCGACCCAAAACCACGCCTTTTGGCCTGCGTTAAATTTACCCGCAGGGATCGCGCGCTTCTTTTTGCTTAAATAGCCGCCCACGATCATCATCCATCTGATATCGTAAGTTCGCGGTAGCATACGCCAAAACCATGTCACTAGCATAGGCACAACGGCAATCGCAAACGCTATCGTAGCCAGTCCGTGAGCGTTTTTACAAAACCTCACGAAAGCGCCGCCGCCGAATTCCTCGCCAAACATCATAATTAAGCCTGTCGGAACCAAAATCGCCCATGCTACGGCCGCTACGAGATGATATAATCGCTCAAATTTATTAAATGCATAGATCGGTTTGCCCGCGTGATGATCGAAGTGCTTCGGCCCTATGATCGCGTAGTGCCCAATAAAAGCTATGATTACGCCCAAAACCGCGCCCAGCGCCAGCCACGCAAAAAAGCCCGAGCTTTGCAGATGTCCTTGAAATTGCAGAAAAATCGGACCGAAGCCATTGCCGTAGCTATCGATGTTTTCAAGCCTTGCATTGCCCCAAACATCGCTATTTCCCTGCACGATATCGGCGTATTTTTTCTCCTCAGCCTGCGCATAAATACAGGCGAGAAGCGCGAGAAACAATCTTTTCATGGATTTCCTTAGATATAAAATTCGAGCCGATTATATCATTTTTTGCAAAAAATTTTCTTACAAAGTAAAATTACATTTTTGCATTAAGTGCGGAGCTAGTTTCGCCTCGCGTACTCATCGTAGCCGAATTTTTTTATTGCCAAAACCTCTCCGCGCTCGTCCGCTAAGACAAGATCGGGCAGCTTGATGCCGTTAAAGGTCGTGTTTTTCACGATCGTGTAGTGGATCTGATCCTCGAAAATCACCCGATCGCCGATGTTTAGCGGCGCGTCAAATTTATACTCGGGCTGCCCGCTCTCAAGCCCCACGACGTCGCCTGCGAGGCAAGTATTCCCGCCGAAGCGATAGCTAAATTTACCGCTCTCGCTTTCGCCGCGCACCGCGGGACGATACGGCATCAGCACGGTATCAGGCATATGAGCTTCAGAAGAAGCATCCAAGATAGCGATTTTAGCACCGTTTTCTACGATATCAAGCACGCTAGAGACCAAATACCCGCACTCCCAGCCGACCGCTTCGCCAGGCTCAAGATAAATTTTGACCTCGTATTTTTCGCGAAATTTTTTGATCAGCTCTATCAGCAGCTCCACGTCGTAGCCTGCGCGCGTGATATGGTGCCCGCCGCCGAAATTTAGCCACTTTAGGGCTCTAAAATACTTGCCGAATTTCGCCTCGAAAACCTCAAGCACCCGCCCTAGGCTCTGAGCGCTCTCTTCGCACAGCGCATGAAAATGCAGCCCCGAGATGCCGCGCAAAAACTCGCCGTCTTGTAAGATCGCCCGCTGCAGCGCTTCAAGGCTCATCCCGAGCCTGCTAAAGCTGCCGCACGGATTGTAAGCGTCTTTAGGCGCGAAGGAGGTCTGCGGATTTAGTCGCAAGCCGCACGATGCGCCCGCAGCGAGCGCTTTTACGCGGTATTTTTGCCACTGCGCGGCGCTATTGAACACGACGTGATTTGAAATTTTTAAAATTTCGTCCAAATCATCCTCTTTGAATGCGGGCGAGTATGTGTGGATTTCGCCGTTTTTGATAAATTCCGCGGCAAATTTCGCCTCGTGCAGGCCGCTGCAAGTAGCGCCCCAGAGGTATCTGTCAACGTAAGGCATCGCGAAACTAAACGCAAAGCCTTTTAGCGCGCATAAAATTTTTGCTCCGCTTCGCTCGCCCACGCCGCGTAAAATTTCTAAATTTTTTACCAGTTTTTGCTCCTCGCACACGTAAGCTGGAGTTGAAATTTCATCGATTTTCATCGTTTTCCCTCATTAAATTTTTACGCAATTATATAAAATTTTATAAATTTTTGGTTAAAATCGCCCAATCTTTAAAAAAGGACAAAAATGGTAGAGATAGAATTTTTAGGGCCGATCGGGCGCGAGCCCCTGCGCCTAAACGCAAACTCTTTGCAAGAGGTAAAAGCGGAGTTGCAAAAGGACGAAAGTCTGCGCGAGTGGCTTGCAAACTGCGCCGTAGCGGTAAACGATAAGATGATTTATGATGCGAATTTTGCACTTAAATCCGGCGATCGCGTGAGCCTTCTGCCTCCCGTTTGTGGCGGTTAAGCTTAGGAGGTGGCGATGAGCGAAGCTAAATTTAATCCAGAACTTTTAAGCGGGATCGAGCCTGAAATTTATGAGGGCAGCTTGGATGTAGATGCGATTTTATCGCGCTGGTATGCTAAATTTAAAGACGCAAATTGCGGCGCGTTTATCACCTTCGTGGGCATCGTGCGCGAAGAGGGCGGTATCTGTGCGCTGAGCTTCGATATCTACGAGCCGATTTTGCGGACGTGGTTTGAAGCGTGGCAGCAAAAGGCCGCGGCACAGGGCGCATTCGTGCTTTTTGCACATTCAAAAGGCGATGTGCCGATCCACGAAAGCTCCTACGTCGCAGGCGTCGTAAGCCCGCAGCGCAAGGTCGCTCTGGCGCTCATAAACGAGTTTGTGGAGGATTTCAAGGCGGCCGCGCCGATCTGGAAATATGACGTAAAGGGCGGTAAAATCGAAGGCGGCAAAGTAGTAGGCGGGAAGAGGTTCTACGCGGCGGATCGCTCGCAGAGGGTAAGAGGCGCGGGGCTTTTGGGCTAAATTTAAAAGCCCACGTCGCTTAAATTTATAGGCTCACTTCAATCAAATTTAATCAAAACGGCGATTACGCCGACAAGCAAAATTCCATGTAGAGATGCTGTAGAATTTCAAAATAAAAATTTTGTATAAATTTGGCAGCTGAGGCTAAATTTAAGCTCAAAATTTTACTCTAACTCCACGCGCCCGATAAGTACGGCGGGCGAAAATCAAAATTTCAAGTCTAAATTTATATCAATTTAATAGATCGACATTGCTACGGAGCGTCGCAAATAAAATAGCGCCGCGTAAACTTTTGCCAAATTTAAAACCAAAATTTCGCCGCCGTATATCTAAGCACAGTGCCATAAAATTTTAAAATTTCATCGCAAATAACCATTCCTGCTAAGCGGCGGCTAAAATTTAAACACGCCTCTAGCTTCTACGATGCGCTCGCTAAGGCTCGCAGTAGCATCTTCGCTCCTTGCCGCGCACCTAAAGATCGGCTCCAGCACCTCGGCAAAAAAGCCGTTTAGCCCTTCTTGCATGATCTGAGCGCCACTTTGATAGCGAGCTAGCCCCATAAATACGCCGTGTCCGATCGCGCCAAGGCCGCTTGCCTCATCGGCGATAAACTTATTCAGCGCCTTGCAAACCGCAACGACCGCGCTTGCGTTTACGATCTCGCGATCTCTTAAATAATCCTCAAGCGCGCCGTAATCGCACTCGCATCTGATCCATCTAAACGCCTTTGCGATCGAGGGCGAAACGCATTTGTGCTCACTTAGAGTGCATAGAACGTATAAATTTTTAGGCACCGCAAAATATGAGCGGCCGTCCTTTAAAACGACGCTGGCGCGCGCTTTCTCGCCATCTTCAAAGCCATCGATTACGTGGGAATTTTTCGTGCGGATAAGCGAAAGCTCGTCTTCCTCGTCGTAGCGGCGATCCAAAAGCACCGCCGCCTCGCCAAAAATTTTATCCAAGCTCGCAGCGCTTGCATTGTCGATCAAAAAATAATACTCGCCCTTCGGATCGTTTAGCGCCTCTTTGCACAGCGCCTTAAACTCGCCGCTAATGAAACTTTCGCCATAAAATCCGTCTATAAAATCGCGGTATTCAAAGCCTTCGTGCAGGCAAACGTAGCGGAAATTTTTTGTCGCAAGCTTTTTTTCGGTGATCAAAGATCGCAGCCTGCGGGTCTTGCCGGTGCCGATCGCGCCGTAAAATATCGTATTTTTCGCAACCTCTTCGCTCTTGTAGTTTTTGACGTATTCGAAAAATAGCGACGAATACACGATCCTAGCCGCGCCCACGACGTCCTGCGGATACGGGGTAAATTCCGCGATAAATCGCGAGCTTACTTCGTAAAATTCTTCAAAAATTTCAACCTTTTCGTCGTAGAGCAAGGATAAAATTTGTGCGGTTTCATCGCGATAAATGAGAGTCGGAAACTCATCATTGCACTGTGCAAATATGCTAGCTAACAGATAGAGCTTTTCGCGCGAAATTTGTACAAAATCACCACCCTCGGCAAGTCCTAAATTTAGCATCCCGTCGTCGCTTAGGTAGCTATCAATTAGATAGAAATTATCGGCATTTATCGCGGATTTTAAAAATTCCATCAGCACGAAGGGCTGATTATGCAGCGCGACGTCGAAAAAATCGATCGCCAAAGCGCTGTCCACCGCCGTAAGAAGCCTGTAAAGCTCGTCGTAGAAATTGACTAGCTTTTGTTTAAAAATATCGCGCGCGGTGCGCTCCTGCGAATAGCTATTGAAATTTTTGACGATATTTTCGATAAAAACATAAAGCGAGACGATGTTTTTATCCTCGCCGCTAAGCACGCTATCTACGCTTTTTACGGCATTTTTAGGAAACAGCTCCTTTTTGCCGACGATGCGGTCTTTAAAAGCGAAATCGTAATAAAACGCGCTGATATTGGAATCAAAATACTGATCCATAAAGAAATACTCGGCGTGCGCGAACTTCTCGCCCAAAGATAAAATTTTGCAGCTTCTAAGATTGCCGTCGCTGAGATTTATATATAAAGTTTGCAAAAACTCGTTCTCGGTCTCATCAAAGCTTGCGAGGCAGCGCTTGATCTCGCCTAAATACTTTGAAATCGCGGTTTGTTTTTTAAGCCAGAATTGGTTTTTGTTGTGATTTTTCCAGCTGGCGACCAGCGACTCTATCTTTTCCTTGCTAAAATCTTGCATGACTTATCCTTGAAAGATTAAAATTGCGTATTGTACTTGAATTTAAATAAATAATTAATAAAACTCTGATCTCGCGGCACAGCGCGAAAGCAAATTTTATTAAATTTACGCGCTAGGAGGCGGTAGGAAATTTTAAAATTTACTGCGCGCTAGATCTATCCGCGACCCTGCACCAACGGGACGAATTCGCAGGCGCCAAGTTCCTCTTCTTTAATCTCGCTTGGAGAAATTTTACTAAATCTAACGATCTTTTGCGAACCGCCTCTATTCATCGGAGCGACCAAAATCCCGCCGATTGCCAGCTGCGCAAACAGCCGCTCGTCGATCCGCTCGGCGCACGCGGAGAGCAAGATCCTATCAAAAGGGGCGAAATTTTTCCACCCAGCGTTGCCGTCGTCGTGGCGCAGGCTGATGTTTGAAATCCCGAGATTTGCAAAGTGCTTTTTCGCCTCGCCCACCAGCCGCTCGACGCGTTCTACGGCAAAGACGCGATGAACCATCCTGCTTAAAATCGCCGCTTGATAGCCGCTGCCGCAGCCGATCTCTAAAATTTTCTCGACCTTCGGATCGACGCTTAGCGCCATCGTCATGCGCGCGACCGTCAGCGGCGAGCTGATCCACTGACTGGCTAAAATGGGCTGCGCGTTGAGGCTGAAAGCATGCGCGCCAAGCGGAGCAAACTCGCTTCTAGCGACGCTGCAAAACGCCTCAAAAAGCGCCGGATTTAAACTCACCTGCTCGGCGATGTCGTTCGCCATCTTTTCGCAGCGAAGTCGCTCTAGCGAGACCATAGTGCACTCCCGTCCGACCAGACGTTAAATTTAAAGCCACGAAAGTTTCTGCTCTGTTTAAATTCGGAGCCGATAAAATTTTTAAAAATTCCCGAAAGTCCACTCCGCGCCAAAAGAGCATGAGCTGCGTTTTTTAGATACGTAGCGCGGCTAAATTTTAAAAATTTTGCAGGTAATACGCCTTCTGCGCTCATCACACGTCCGTGCGGCGCCGGACAAGTATCCGCAAAGTATCCGTGCCGCGATGCGGCAGAGTAAAATTTCAAACCGCAAAATCCGCTAAAAATCATCGAAACTCAAGCTTCCTTTGCTGTAGTTCGTGACCTTGCTCTCAAAAAATTTAGCTCTTTGCTGGTCTTTCCACAAC
>CAJPSJ010000079.1 GCA_905373295.1 uncultured Campylobacter sp.
TTTCAAGGCTGTTTGCAACAAAAATTTAGACTTAGCCGAAAAGAAAATCACGGCGCTATTTGAAGTGAGTAAATTAGAGATAAATTTATTAGCTAAATTTATCACGGAGCGCAACAAAAAGGGTGATGCCTAGAGTTAAATTTGGATTTTAGCAGAGCCGGTAAAGTTTATAAAATTTAAAAATATAGTTGAAATTTTACTCTCTGCCGCTTTAGGTTTTTAAATTTGATTCAAAATTTTGCAATCCGTCAAATTTGATCCTATCTGCTAATTTTTGTCAGGGGCGTAAATACAGATAAAGCTTATCGCTCCTGGCGCGCCAAAAGAGGATAAATTTACGGCGAAATTTTACGCAGTCCGGGTAAAATTTTATTCGCGAAATGAGAACGGATTTAAAATTTAACCGTTTTTTCAAGCGAATTTTGCCACAATTGCGCTCAAATTTCGTTGGGGCAAAAGATGAAAAAATATACCAAACAAATCCTCGCGATGCTCGCGCTAAACGCGATTTACAGCGGCTCGGGGATATTGATTTTAAGCTTTATCAATAAATATCTACTTGACGGCGCCGAAAGAGGCGGGCGCATCATCGCGCTATTTTTCGCACTCTTGGCGCTATTTTTGCTGCTTTCGGTGCTAAGCCACATCATGCTTTGCAAGATGGAAAACGACTTCGTGTTCGATCTGCGCACCAAGATCATCAAGCAGATCATCGATACGAAGTTCGAGCGTATCGAGGCTGCGTCGAAGGCGAACCTACTTGCGTCCCTTTCCAGCGATATTTCGCGCCTAACCGAGGGCTTTATGCGAATCTCCGAGCTCATCCAAGGCGCAATGATCGTGCTGTTTTGCGGTATCTACGTGCTATACATTGCGCCTATGATGTTTGCGTTTTTATTTATCTGGATCGGCGCACTGATGGTATTCAACCGCTTTTTGATGAAAAAAGTCATGCAAAATTACGATCTGTACCGCCAAAACGAGGACGTTTTGTATAAAAACTACGCCGCGGCGATCGAGGGGCACAAGGAGCTGTCGCTAAGTCTAGCCAAAGCAAAGAGCCTATACGAAAACGACTTTTTGCCCAACGCGCAAAATTTACGCCAAAGCTCGCTGAGAGCCGAGGTCTACGGCGCGTTTGCGAGTAATTTTATGAACGTAATGATGCTAGGCGCCGTAGGCTTTGTGCTTTATTTTGGGCTTAGCGGCGGCAAAGCGGAGCTTGCAAACGCCGTAACGATCGCGCTTACGGTGCTTTTTTTGCGCGCGCCTTTGATGATGCTCATATTCTCGCTTCCTAGCGTGCTGCGCGCAAAGATCGCCTACGCAAAGATCAAAGAGTTAAATTTAGACCCGTTCGTGCAGGGCTTTGAGCTTGCGCAAATGCAGCCATGGCGCAGCTTGGAGCTTAAAGACGTGGGCTTTTCGTATCCGGGCGGGAAATTCGGCATCAAGGGGGTAAGCTTGCAGCTAAATGCGGGCGAGACGGTGTTTTTAATCGGCGAAAACGGCAGCGGAAAATCGACGCTTTTTATGATCTTAGCGGGCCTTTATACGCCGCAAGCGGGCGAAATTTTAGCCGATGGCGCGTCCGTTAAACCCTCCGATCTGCGCGCCTACAGTAACAACATAAGCGCAGTTTTCAGCGATTTTTATCTCTTCGACTACGCTACGGGCGATGCGGATATCGCGCGCGAGTGGCTGGCGCTTACGCACCTGCAGGATAAGGTTGAGTTAAAGGGGGTTAAATTTAGCACTACGAGCCTATCTAGCGGGCAGCGCAAGCGTTTGGCGCTCGTAAGCGTGCTGATGGACGGGCGAAAATTTTTGATGCTCGATGAGTTTGCGGCCGATCTTGATCCGCAGTTTCGCGCGGAGTTTTACGAGCGAATTTTGCCCGAGCTGAAATCGCGCGGATACACGATCTTTGCGATCTCGCACGATGATAAATACTTCGGCGCCGCAGATAAAATTTATAAGATGCAAAGAGGCGAAATTTCGCAGATTAAATAAAATTCCACCGCTGCGGATTTTACTGCTTAAAACACGACGTCTTGCAGCTCGCGTGCTGTTTTAAGCTGCGCTTGCCGATCCTGCTTTAAATTTAATCAATGCCCTTTAAATTCCGTCGCGCGCGGCTTGCGGAAGATGTTTTTTTGCGCTCACGCTCGCGAGAAATTAACCCAAATTTTTAAACGCAAATTTAAGAATTTCAACTATAATGCGTGCCACAACTTAATCGTAAAGGATGAAAAATGAGAAAAGTTTTAATCGCATGCGCTGCATTAGCGGCGTTTAGTTCGGCAGCGTTTGCCGC
Source organism: uncultured Campylobacter sp. (assembly GCA_905373295.1). Lineage (GTDB taxonomy): Bacteria > Campylobacterota > Campylobacteria > Campylobacterales > Campylobacteraceae > Campylobacter_B. The sequence continues at coordinate 2,318 of CAJPSJ010000079.1, forward strand.
AGACGGCGCTACTTTATATAAAAAATGCGTGGCCTGTCATGGAGCTAACGCCGAGAAGCCTTATCTTGGCGGCAAAGTACCTGCGCTAAACACCCTAAGCAAGGAAGATATCATCGCTAGCCTAAAGGGCTACAAAGACGGCACCTTGGGCGAGGGCAAGGGAAAATTTGGCATGATGGGCGTTATGAAAGGTCAAGCAGCTTCGCTTAACGACGAATCGATCGAAGCGCTAGCCGATTTCATCGTTTCTAAAAAATAATTTCAAACTTCATTCGGCGGGCTTCGCGCTCGCCGAACTTCGCTTAATTTAAAATTTCAAAATTCTACGCTAATATCACGTAAAAATTCCAAAGGCTCATAATGTTTAACGGACTGATCAGAGAGATCGCGCAGGTTGCGAGCTTTAGCGGCGATTTGCTGCGACTGCGCGCGAGATACCGCCCCGCGCTCGGCGATAGCGTTGCAGTAAACGGCGCGTGCCTGAGTGTGACGCGGCTTTTTGCGGAGGGATTTGCGGTACAGCTTTCAAGCGAAACGGCGCGCGTCATCGCCATGCAAAACCTGCATGGCTCTGTGCATATCGAGCCTGCAATGAGGATTGGAGATCGCATAGACGGGCATTTGATCCAAGGACACGTCGATGCCGTGGGTGAAATTTATAAAATTTCAAAGCTTGCAAGCGGCGTCGATTTTTTCATCCGTACGCCGATGCATATAGCGCCGCTGCTAGCGCCGAAGGGCTCGGTGGCGATCGACGGCGTGAGCCTAACGATCAACGAAGTGCTTGAAGGTGGCGGCATGCACGGGCGAAATTTTAACAGCCAAGGTCTTGACGGCGAAAATTTTATTCGCAAAGAGCTGCGCGACGCAAATTTTAACGGCGCAGGCTCGCATGGGCTAAATTCTAACGGCTCAAATTCCGTTCGCGATCCAAACTCCTTGGATGCAAATTTAAAAAGCGGAGCGCAAAGCTGCGCCATTCGCCTTACGATTATCCCGCTGACGCTTAAGGATACGCTCTTTGGATCCTACAAAATCGGGCGCCGCGTAAATATCGAGACCGATCTGCTTGCGCGATACGTCGCAGCGCAGCTACGCTTTGCCGGCGGACAGCTCGTCGGTCGCGGCACTGTCGCGGCGCGCAATGATAGCGCCGATGGCGAGCAAGACGGGCTTTCATGGGATGCGGTAGATAAAATTTTAAGCCTGTATTAAGCGGCGCACGATGACTAAAACCGAAATTTGCAGAGAAAATCTTGAGTTCGTATTGGACGGACATGGCGTGTTAGCGGGCTTTAGCGCGCGAGAAGGCGGCGTAAGCGGCGGAGCCTACGCGAGTTTAAATTTAGGGGATCACGTAGGCGACGATATGCAAAACGTCGCGCAAAACCGCGAAATTTTAGCCGCCGCGCTCGGTATCGCGCCGCGAAATTTAAAATTTATGCGCCAGATCCACTCGAACAAAGTTGAAATTTTACGCGCAGCTAGCGATGAAATCCCGCCCTGCGACGGGCTCGTGACCGATCTGCGCGGCGTGGCGCTGTGCGTGCTGGTAGCGGACTGCTCGCCCGTTTTGATCGCGGACGAGCGGCGCGGCGTGGTCGCTGCGGTGCATGCGGGGCGCGCGGGCGTGATAGGGCGGATCTGCACGAATGCGATAAATTTGATGAGCGAGCGCTTCGGCTGCGTCGCTGCGGAGCTGAAGGTATTCGTGGGCGCGAATATCAAGGCGCGAAACTACGAACTTGGCGGGCTTGATCTGGGCGAGTTTGAGCGCTACAAAACGCAGGGGCATTTCGATATGAACGCCGCGCTGCGCGACGAGCTCGCAGCTGCGGGGGTGCGAGAGGTAAAATTTAATCCGCGCTGCACCTTCGAGAGCGATCGGCATTTTTCATACCGCAGAGATGGCGTCACGGGGCGCTTCTGCGGCTTTGTGATGAATAAACTATGTGGATGAAAAGCAAAGCAGGGTATGTAATTTCCCCGCAATGATGTTGAAATTTTCCGAATCTCTATAAAATTTGACGTAGAGGCGCTGCAAAGCGAAGCGGCGAAAAATAGGCGAGATTGCGGCGTGACATCGCAGTCAAGATAAGCCAAAAAACATAAATTTAAAATCAAAAACCCAAAGCAAAGGAGAAAAATATGCTGTTGCTTAAAAATGCCGATCTATACGCGCCAGAACACGTCGGTAGGAGCGACGTTTTAGTGGGCGGAGGTAAAATTTTAGCCGTTTCCAAGGGGCTTGATTTTCGTATTGAGGGACTTGAAATTTACGATCTAGATGGTAAAATTTTAGCGCCTGGGCTCATCGATCAGCACGTACACATCACGGGCGGCGGCGGCGAGGCTGGTTATCATTCGCGAACGCCCGAAATAACACTATCCCAGATCATCCGCTACGGTACGACGACGGTCGTAGGTACGCTAGGCACCGACGGGTGCACTAGGAGTCTGGAAAACCTCTACTCAAAGGCCAAAGCGCTCGAATACGAGGGCATCTCGACCTTCATCCACACCGGCTCTTACGCGCTGCCTAGCGTCACATTTACGGGCTCCGTCACGCGCGATCTGGTCCTCATCGACAAGGTCATCGGCTGTAAGATCGCGATGAGCGACAACCGCGGCAGCTACCCGACCGCGCAGGAGCTCATCAAGACCCTGACGCAGATCCGCATCGGCGGTATGATCTCGAAAAAAGGCGGCGTACTGCATATGCACATGGGCGGGCTCGCGGATAAATTTGACCTGATTTTTAGCGTGATCAAGGATTATTCGTTCCCGGTTAATTACTTCTCGCCGACGCACTGTGCGCGGACGAAGGAGCTTTTTGACGAGGCGATCAAATTTCAAAAAATGGGCGGTTTTATCGACGTTACGACGGGCGGCAGCAAATTCGCGCCATTAGACGAAGTGGTCGCCTACGGACTGGAGCGAGGTCTTGATCCTGCGCGGCTGACGCTTAGCTCCGACGGTAACGGTAGCGTGCCGAAATTTGACGCCGCGGGCGCGCTCATCGGATATGGCTGCGCGTCGTGCAAGTCAAATTTAGAGGTGCTTGGGGCGCTAGCGAGAAATAAAATTTTAAATTTAGAGCAGACGTTTGCGCTAATGAGCGCGAACCCCGCTAAATGCCTGCACCTCGCGGGCAAGGGCGAGATCGCGGTGGGCGCGGACGCGGATTTTGCGAGTTTCGACGAGGAGTTAAATTTATGCGATGTGATCGCAAAAGGCGAGTTTTGCGTGAAGGACGCAGAGGTCGTTAAGAATGGCTTTTTCGAGTAGAATTTGAGCGGAATTCTAAGCCGAAATTTGTCGTATATTTTGAGGCTAAGTTTCATAAAAGCAAAATTTCGCTACTATTTGCTCCTAAATCTCAATTTAGGAGCAAAATATGAATCAGAAAAAAGTTGCAACTTTAGCGATACTTTCGGTATTTGCCGCGTGCGAACTAGGCGCTCACGACTACTGGTTGGATGCCAAAAATGAGCAGAATTTAAATATCCGCATCGGCTATGGGCACGAGTTTCCGAAGGTAGAGGCGATCCCCGCTAAGCGCGCGTCGCTCTTTGAGGCGCCTTACGTGCTAAAAGGGGGCGAAAAAATTTCGCTAAATCAAAGCGGCGAAAATTACAACTACGAAGGCAAAAAGCTCGCGCGCGGCTCGTATATCGTAGTCGGTGAGTATAAGTCCACCTTTTGGAGCGAGGACAAGGACGGCAAATGGGAGATGGGCGCCGACCGAATGAACGGCAAGGACGTGAAATTTTGCGAGTACGCTAAAATGAGCGCAAAAGCCGTGCTAAACGTGGACGGCGCGAACGATATGAGCGTCGTAAAGCCCATAGGGCAGACCTTAGAGATTGTGCCGCTAGAAAATCCCGCAGAATTTAAGGTGGGCGAGTTTTTCGGCGTACAGGTGCTATTTGAGGGCAAACCGCTAGCGAATGCGGACGTGGGCATTATCTCGCCGTATCTGCAAAATACCGAGGAGAGCGAGCAACGGGCGTTTTGGGGCAATACCGACAAAAACGGGCGGATAAATATCAAACTCTTTAAGGCGGGTAGATACGCCGTAAGCGTCCAGCACAAAACGCCTTATAAAGACGCAGCTAAATGCGATGAAAACGTCTATGAGAGCACACTGACGTTTGATTTGAAATAACGGAATTTAAATTTGCTGCGAGCTAGCGGCGCGCCGCAGAATTTGACGCCTAAATTCTGCGGCGAATTCTACTCGGGCGTATTCATCCGTCAAGCTAAATTTAATAAATTCTTAGCTATAATCCCCGCTTCATTTCACACGCATCAATCCTTATTTAGTTGCGAATTCAACCTCGAATTTGCGGACGGATGCGGAGGAAGAAACTAAATTTCGGGGCAACCCACAAGGAGAAAACTCATGGTAACAATGAGAGATTTGCTAGAGTGCGGCGTTCATTTCGGACACCAAACGCGCAGATGGAATCCGAAGATGAAAAAATTCATTTTCGGCGAGAGAAAAGGTATCTACATCATAGATCTACAAAAAACTATCCGCTACTTTCGCTACACTTATAATATCGTGCGCGACGCGGCTGCCGAGGGCAAGACGATACTTTTCGTAGGCACCAAAAAACAAGCCGGCGCGACGCTAAAAGAGTACGCCGAAAAATGCGGCATGCCTTATGTAAGCCACAGATGGCTAGGCGGCATGCTGACGAATTTTTCCACTATCAAGCAATCGATCCGCAAGCTCGAAGTAATCGAGACTATGGAAGAGGACGGCTCGATAAATTTACTAACTAAAAAAGAGGCGTTAATGCTTCGCCGCAAAAAAGAGAAGCTCGAGCTTTATCTAGGCGGCATTCGCAATATGAAGGGCCTTCCCGATATGATCTTCGTCATTGACGTAGTTAAAGAAAAGATCGCCGTAGCGGAAGCTAATCGCCTAAAAATGCCGGTTATCGCGCCTTTGGATACGAACTGCGATCCGGACGTAGTCGATTTCCCGATACCCGGCAACGACGATGCGATCCGCTCGGTTCAGCTTTTCTGCCAAGAGATGGCCGAGGCTATCAACGAAGGCAAGGCGCTTCGCGATCAAGACGCAAGCGAGGACGGCGAGCAGAGCGAAGCCGTCAGCGACGAGGAGAAAGAGGAAGTCGTAGCCGAAGCGATGAGCGAAGAGGATTTTGAAGTGAGCGAGGACGAAGAGTAATGGAAATCAGCGCGCAAATGGTAAAAGAGCTCCGCGAAAGCACCGGAGCGGGGATGATGGATTGCAAAAAGGCTTTGGTTGAAACAGACGGCGATATGGACAAAGCCGTCGATCTGCTTCGCGAAAAGGGCCTCGGAAAGGCTGCTAAAAAAGCCGACCGCCTAGCTAGCGAGGGCCTAGTGAGCGTCGAAGTGGGCGCGGATCACAAGATCGCAACTATAAGCGAGATAAATTCCGAAACCGACTTCGTAGCTAAAAATCAAAATTTTATAAATTTAGTTAAAAATACCACTCTACATATCCAAAGTAAGGGCATTAGCAGCATTGATGAGCTAAATTCCAGTGTCATCGACGGCGTTAAATTTGATGAGCATCTAAAGAGTCAGATCGCTACGATCGGCGAAAATTTGGTCGTTAGAAGATTTGAGACGATTAAGGCGGGCGCAAACGGCGTGGTAAACGGCTACCTGCATTCAAACGGCCGCGTAGGTGTAATCATCGCAGCAGCTTGCGACAGCGAGCGAACTGCGGAGGGTGCGAAGGAGCTTATAAAAAATCTCTGCATGCATGCAGCCGCG
>CAJPSJ010000080.1 GCA_905373295.1 uncultured Campylobacter sp.
AGCAAGCCATATGTGCGGGCTATCTGGACCTTGCCGAATTTCGCACATCGCAAAATCGCGGCGAAATTCCGCGCGCTATAAAAGCTCACAAATCCGCCGCGGTAGTATCGCAGAAGCCGCCGCAAAATTAATACCGCGCGACGAGCAGCGCAAATAGGCAGTGTGAGGCGAATAGCGCAAAATAGACGCCATACGACAGACGGCGCGCGACGAGTAGGGTAAACAGGCAAACGCGTGCCGGACTACCGATCGCCCTGCTTCTCTAAAATTTTATCTTTTAGTAACTCGTAGAACTCGCAGGATTTTTTATTGCCCGCGTCGCAGCCCTTTTTGACGTATTCGAGCCCCTTGGAAAATCCGCGCAAATCCCCCTCGCTCAGATACAAATAGCCTAAATTATTGCAGGCGTCATCATAGCCCAGCTCGCAGGATTTAGTGTAAAGCTTCTCTGCCTTGTCGCGATCCTGCGGCGCGCCGAGACCCTTATCATACGCAACGCCGGCGTTATAGCAGCTATCCACTAGCCCGCCGTCGCAACCTCGCTCAAAAAAGCTCACTGCCTTTGCCGAATCCGCCACGAGCCCAAAACCGCCCATGAAATAGACCACGGCCGCATTATGACAGCTCTTGGCGTAGCCCAAATCGCAGGCTTTGATATAGTGCCGAGCTGCCGCAGAGAAGTCCCTACTCAGGCGCCCCCTTTGATACAGGTTGCCTAGCTTGTGGCAGGCTACGGCGACGTTTTTATCGCAGGCTGCGGCATAAAATACGCCCGCTTGCGCCGAATTGCCCTCGCCGTCGTATAGAGCTCCCAAATCAAAGCAGCTATCTTTCTCACCCGCCTCGCAAGCTTTAGCAAGAGCGAGCCTGGCGCCGTCGTAATCTCCGCGGGAGAGTTTGTCGCGCCCCAGCTGCGCGCAGCTTACGCCGTCGCCGCGGTAGCATTTAAACGATAAAACGGGTGACGGCCAAAAAAGCACCATAATCAAGATGCAAGCGGCGATCAAAAGCGCCGCTATGTCGATGGTCTTTCTCATATCTATCCTTTTTGCGGCGATGCGCAAATTTTAAATAACGCACTAGTAAACCTATAGTGCATTATTGCAAGCAAGGCGTTAAAAATTTAAACAGCACAAAAAAGCGCCTAGTTTAAACCAACCCGCAAGTCTATGATATTTTACGCAATAGCTTGTCGCATTAAATTTAAACTGCTCAACCGTCTTTTGTGCCAATGATGAAGTAAAATTTTAATTTTGCGGTTGATCTATTGAAATCGTGTCTTTTATCCATTGAAGCTTTTCGCAAATTTTTTCATTCCCTAAGTCGCAAGCCCTCACAAAATAGTCTAACGCCTTGCGGAGATCTTGCTTTACATTCTGACTACCGCCAACGTACAAAACTCCGAGATTACCGCAAGCATAGGAAAAGCCTAAATCGCAGGCTTTCGTGTAAAATTCTATAGCTTTATCATAGTTCATCTGCGTCCCGTCGCCTTGCTGATATGAAAATGCGACGTTATAGCAGCTATCGGGTAAGCCACGTTCACAGCCTTTTTTAAAAAGCTCAAACGCCTTTTCGTGATCTACTTCTAGTCCAAAACCGCCCATAATGTATACACTTCCACCGTTGTGGCAACTTTTACCATAGCCTAAATCACATGCTTTTTCATAAAATTTTACCGCTTTTTTATAATCCTTCTCTAGGAGACCTTTTTGGTATAAATTTCCTAGCTTGTGGCAACTTACTGCTTTACTTTTCTCGCATGCTTTCAAATAAAATTTGCTTGCTTTTATAGCATCTACTTTATCGCCATTATCATATAGGGTACCTACTTCAAAGCAGCTATCGATATCTCCTAAATCACATGCTTTTGCGAATATTGTCCTTGAGCTTTCATAATCACCTCTTGATTGTTTATCTCGCCCTAGCTCCACGCAGCTTTTATTGTCGTCAAAATGGCATTTTAACGATAAAATCGGCGTAGGAAAAAGAATTTTAATTAAAACACAAACGGCAATAACAAGGGATACGATGCTAATTGTCTTTCTCATATATAATCCTTAAATTATCCACTCATATCCATTAAAATCTGCCAGCAACTTTATGCTTATTGCAGAAAAACACAAACAGAAAAGATTTCATATCGAAACACGATTTGAGTGAAATTAATATAAAATCAACTGATATGAGTCTACATCTTCTCTTTCGCGCTTAGGCCCATCAGAGCAAACGCCGTACGGATGCTAAGCGCCACGAGCGCGAACAGCTTGAGTTTCGCATCCTCGTTCTCGCTGCCTACGACGCGGTTTTCGTTGTAGTATTTGTGAAAGTCCGCCGCGAGCGCCTTTAGGAAATCGGGCAGCTTCTGCAAGCCGCGCGAATTAAATGCGTCGTTTAAAATTTCATTCAAGCTAAGCGCCGCAAAAGCTAGGCCGAGCCCCGTTTCATCCAGCACGCCAAAGTCCGCGCCCAAGACGTCCGCCTCGCACTTGCCCGCTTTGGTAAAAATTTGATTGACCCGCGCGTGAGCATAGTTGATGTAAAAGATCGGATTACTGCTGTCCTCGCGCGCGAGCTCGTCCACATCGAACTCAAGCGGCGTTTCGCCCTTTTTGCTGATAAAGATAAATCGCATCGCGTCTCTACCGATCGCGGCGAGCACGTCGCTCATCAAAATCGCGTTGCCCGCGCGCTTGCTCATCTTGTAGGTCTGCCCGTCTTTGAGCAAATTTACCATCTGCATTAGGATGATCTCGAGCCTGTTTTCGTCGTAGCCCAGAAAATGCACGGCGGCTTTTAGACGCGCGATGTAGCCGTGGTGATCGGCTCCCCAGATGTTGATGCAGCGCTCATATCCGCGCTCAAATTTGTTGTTATGATAGACGATGTCGCCCGCAAGATAGGTCGGGCGCGCATCCTCGCGGATGACAACGCGATCCTTTTCGTCGCCGAGCTGCGATGAGCGGATCCAAATTTTGCTCTCCTGCTCATACATCTTGCCGCTGCGCTCAAGCTTCTTAATCGTAGGCCCAAGCTCGCCGTAGAGGCTCTTTTCACTAGCCCAGTTTTGGATATAGATGCCGGCGGCTGCGAGATCTTTTTGGATGATCTTTAGCACTTCGTCCTTAGCGAACTCCGCGAGCTGCAAGATCCGCGATTCGTCGCGGAAAATTTCATCGCCGAATTGGGCGCGCGCAAGAGGGATGATCTCATCGATATACTCGCCGCGATAGTATTTCTCGGGGTAGCTCACGTCCTCGCCCGCGAGCTCGCGCGCACGAAGTGCGATCGAAATGCCCAAAAGCTCGATCTGATTGCCCGCGTCGTTGATGTAGTACTCGGTATCGACGCGGTGCCCCAGATAGCCTCCGATGCGCGCGAACGTATCGCCGTAAACGGCGCCGCGCACGTGCCCGATATGAAGCGGGCCTGTAGGATTAGCGCTAATGTATTCGAGCAGAATTTTTTGCGGCATAGCGGCGGAATTCTGCGCCTCATCACAATTTGATGCTGCGAGGGAATTTGTCGCCTCTTCGGAATTCTGTGAAATAAAATTTTGCCTAGCGGTGGAATTCTGCGATTTGGCGGTGTCGTTGTCGCTCGCAGCTAGATTTGCAGCACAGCCTTTGCTAGCAGGCTCGCTCGCGCAAATCCTTTCCGAAGCCGGTAAAATTCCACGTCCAAGCTCGGCGTCGTTTTTCGCAAAATCACCGCCCAATCTAAGAGCATTTTCAGCAAGTGCGCCCAACACAGCGGGCTTTAGGTGAAAATTTAAATAGCCGTTCACCGCCGTAGCGCTTAAAATTTCGCTATCTTTAAATTTAGCCGCAAGCTCCTCGGCGATTAGCTTTGGCGCCTTTCGCAGCTGCTTAGCCAGCGCGAAAGCCTCGGGCGAGGCGTAATGAGCCAAGCTTTTATCTTTGGGTCTTTCTAAAACAACTTTGCGAGATAAAATTTTAAAAATTTCATTTAAGACTAAATTTTTCAAATCCTTTACGCCTTTTTAGTATCGCTGATTTCGGCGTCTTTAACCTCTTGTTCCATCTTTTTCTCGACCTTTTGCGGTTCGTCGTCCTCTTCCATCTCTTTTTTGAAAGTCTTTATGCCCTGTCCTAGACCCTTTGCAAGCTCTGGGATTTTTTTCGCTCCGAACAGCAACACAACAACGATCAAAACAATCAGCCAGTGTCCAATACTCATAGAACCCATTTTTTCTCCTTTAAATTTTCCAAATTTCGATTAGCTTGCCTATGTCGCGGCTCGCTGTTTCTAGTTTGATAGTTTTGTAGATTGATCTTAAATTTTCATACGCCGCTTCCAGGCGGTCGTTTATTATGAAATAATCATACTCACCTAGGCGCTCCATCTCCTCTTGCGCGTTTTGTAGGCGCAAAGCAATATCGGCAGGATCATTATCGCCGCGAGCGCGCAACCTATCCCTAAGCTCCGACAAGCTCGGCGTAGTAATAAATACACTAGTAAGTTCGTTTTTAGGTACTTTTCCGCGCACGATCTCATATCCTTGCACATCGATGTCAAAAATCACGATCTTACCCAGCTCAAGCTCGCTAGTAGCGGCTTTTAGCGAAGTACCGTAGTATTTGCCGTGGACCAACGCCCACTCTAAAAACTCGCCTCGATCGATGCCTGCGCGAAACTCGCTCTCGCTTATGAAATGATAATTCACGCCGTCCGCTTCGCCCGCACGCATTTCGCGCGTCGTAGAGGAGATCGAGAAGTATATCTGCTCGCCGAATTCTGCGATAAGACGCTTTATAAGCGTGCTTTTGCCGCTGCCGCTGGGACCGGAGACGAGCAAAATTTTGCCTTTCACTATCTGTCTCCAAACGATATGTCAATATTGATCTTAAAGTCCTTCAGCGCGTCTTTAGCGTCCTTACTGCCCGCAAATCTCTCGATCGTACTTGCGATGCCCGCTTCCAGATCATCACGCAACTTAGTTTTCAGCTCCTCGGCGCTCGGTTTTTTGCTATGCTCGTTGCGCAGTGGCTCGCTTTTGACGCTGGGCTCCAACTCGCTTGCCATAAGGCTGGCAAACTCCGCCGCAGCCGAAGCAGCAAGCTCATTCGGCATAGCTTGTGCGCCAAATTTCATCTCATTTACCTGCTCGGACGCACCAAATTTAGGAGATTTAAATTCGGTGCGCTCCGAAGCCTTTGAAGCATTAAATTTTATCTGCTGCGCGGCGCTCTTTGCGGGCTTGCCGGATTTAAATTGCTCGCTATCAGCGGAGCTTGCGGCAAACGAGTTTGCAAAATCGCCCTCCATAGCGCGCAAAAATCCGTCCGCAAACCCGCCGGCAACGCTATTGGCTTGCTCGCTTTGCTTCGGTAAATCTGAGGCATCTAATATGTGCGGCAAGTTTAGCTCCGAAAAATTCGGTGCAGGAGTAGAATTTATAATCCCGGTATTGCTAGAATTTGCAGAAGCTGCGAAATTTGCGCCAATTGAATTCCATGCTTCATTATGAGCAGACATAAGCGTATTCTGTGCAAGTCCGCCAGTAAATTCCATACTTTGAAACGGAACGGCGTTATAAAGATTTTCGCGAGGTATATCGCCCGCGCCCGCTAGCGCAATCGGCGTATCTGAAGTGACCTCGTATTGAGACGAAATTTGCATTTTTTGAGAATTTACAGCCGCTTTATTTTTATCATGCGCAGATCTTTTATCCTCTTTTTCATCGGAAGCAAACGCAGCCGCGGCGAAATTATCATATCCGCCAAACTCCTCCACGGGCATGCCGGCGCTATCGAAAAGCCTAGAAAAATCCATATCAAATCCACTGTTAACAGACGCGCCAGCTGCATCTTGCACTACTTGCGAAGCAGAATTTTTTTCATCTGTTTTATAGGCAAATGAGCCATCTGATTCATGCTGTTTGATAGCAACATCCGCAGAGTCTTTCGTTTCCTCTAGATTAGGCGTAGCGTCTACCCTTTTTTCAACGGCAGTTTCATTAGAGCCGCCAGCTCTTTGCGGCTCATCTTGCTGTGCAAGCGGTAAAGTTTCGCTTGCCCGTGTGGCGGGAATTTCATCTTCTGTCTGCGATTTATTTGTTTTGAAATTCTTAGGATTTTCATCATCTAGCGCTGCTAGAGCTATCGGAGCGTCATCCTTTGCGAGCGAAATTTCATCTTGAGGCGCGTGATTACTTTCGGCGGGTTCGTTTGTGCCAATACTATTTAACGACACATCCTTAGGGATATCGCTAGCAGCCAAGCTTAGAGGCATATCGTCTGCGATATTATCCGCAATCTTTTCTGCGACAGCGTTAAGTGGCGTATCATCGGCGATGGTGTCCGCAATAGCCGCTTCATCTACAAGCTGCGAGAGCGGAATATCATCTGCGATCTCATCCGTGCGCGGCATATCGCCTACCAACTGCGAAAGCGGCACATCATCTGCAATCTCGGGCGCTATGTCGCTTGCCAGCTGCGAAAGCGGTATATCCTTGCCGGAGTCGTAAAAGCTATCCACGAGCTCTTCAAAATTACTGCCCGAAGCGGAATTTGCCTGATCAATCGCATCGATCTCTTTCATCACAGAGCTTGCGTCGGCAAATTCTTTCGCCATTTTTTCTTTCGCCTGCACACTCATATTTTGAACCGAAAATTCGCTGATAAACGTGATGAGCTCAAGCGGCGAAAAAGGCTTAGTAAGGGTGTATCGCGCTCCTGGGACCGAGACATTTTTAGGCGTCAGAAACAGCGTTTTATTAAGATCAAATTTTGAAATATCATCGCCATCTTCATAATTTTTTATCGTCAAATCATATTCACTCTCGTCTGCACTATATGCTACCAGGTCCGCACCGATGCGCTCGCAGCAAATATTTACGACACTTGCAACCTGCTCATTGTGATTGTCAAGTAGAATTTTCATTTATGACCTTTTAGAAAGAATTTGGGCTATTGTAAGATATTTTTGGTTATTAATTGCTTATATTTGCGCTAAATTTCGGTTATTTAGACGATAAACTTTGCAGCATTTTTGCGCTAAATTCTCATCGTGGGTCACGAGCACGAGCGCGCCACGACTGGATTTTACGTAATCAAAGATCACGTCCATGACCTCATTTGCGGTATCCTTGTCTAAATTTCCAGTAGGCTCGTCGGCAAAGATTATGCGCGGCTTTTTGCAAAGTATGCGAGCGATGCTCACGCGCTGCTGCTGTCCGCCGCTAAGCTCGCCCACGCCTTGCTTTAAAGTATGTTCGATCTGAAGCTTTTTTAAAATTTCATCATCTATCGCATTATTCGTAAGTTTAGCAGCGAGTTCGATATTTTCGCCAGAGGAGAAGCCCTTAAAAAGGTAGTGAGATTGAAATATTATGCCAAAGTCGTTACGGCGGATTTTAAGTCTCTCATCGGAGCTTAGCTCGTAAATACTGCGCCCACCGTAGATCACCTCGCCCGAGTTTGGTTTTAAAAGCGTGCATAAAATATGAAGCAGGGTCGATTTGCCGCAGCCGCTAACGCCCAAAATGGCGATGCTCTCGCTCTCTTGGACACTTAAGCTTACATTTTCAAAGAGCGTATAATCATACGCGTGAGTAAGATTTACGCCCTTTAGAAGTTCCATATTTAGCCGATTTGAGCCGCTACTTCGGCTGCGAAGTCTTCGCTCTTTTTCTCTAGGCCTTCACCCACTTCGAAGCGGACGTATTTTACGATCTCGATCTTGCCGCCTAGTTTTTTAGCTTCTTCGTCAATCACCTGCTCGACGGTTTTCTTGTCGTCCATTACATAAAATTGCCCTAGCAGCGTGAGGCGCTGATCGATTTGAGTATTATCGGCGATGAAGCGATCGATCTGACCCGGCAAAATTTTATCCCAAATTTTTTCAGGCTTATTTTGCTTGCGAAGCTCATCTTTTAAAGCTTCGATCTCTTTGGCTAAAATTTCGTCCGTTAGATGCGCGCGCGAGCCAAACTGCGG
>CAJPSJ010000081.1 GCA_905373295.1 uncultured Campylobacter sp.
AAGCCTGCTCCGTCTTAGCCTGCTGCGCCCCAAGGCTCGTATCTCGCGCGAATTTTAGATGCGCGAAGCTCATTATCTTGCCGATCTGCTCGCTGATGCCCTCATAAAGCTCAAGCGCACCTAAAAATTCCTCCGCGCTAAGGGCGCGCAGCTTATCTTTAAATTTAAGCTCAAAATCCCTAGCCTGCGCGGAGGCGCTATCTATCGCGCCGCTAAATTCCGCTTCGTTTGCAAATAGCTCGCCCAAATTCCAATTCATCGATTTCCTTTTAAAATTTTTGGATAATTTTATCAAAAAAGAATAAGTAAAATTTTAAAAACCGCGAGATCCGCCGCCCTAGCGGAAATCGCGGTAAATTTTAAGGTGAGTTATTTTTGCATACTTTGCGACGCGATCGCCGTAAAAATCACGTCCGTGGAGCTATTGATCGCAGTTTCTACCGAGTCTTGAATCACGCCGATGATAAAGCCGATCGCGACGACCTGCATTGCGATGTCGTTTGAGATATTAAAGAGCGAGCACGCAAGCGGTATCAGCATCAATGAGCCGCCGGGCACGCCGCTAGCGCCGCACGCACCGACCGCCGAGACCACGCAAAGTAGTAGCGCCGTCCAAAAATCAGGGCGCACGCCGAGCGTATGAGCCGCAGCAAGCGCTAAGATCGCGATTACCACCGCAGCGCCCGCCATATTTATCGTAGCTCCCAAAGGTATCGAGATCGAGCTTAGCTCGTCGCTGATGCCGAGCTTTTTGCATAAATTTAAATTTACCGGGATATTCGCCGCCGAGCTGCGGGTGAAAAACGCCGTGAGGCCGCTTTCGCGCAAGCAGGTAAATACGAGCGGATACGGATTTTTCTTAATCACCGCAAAGACGATGAGCGGATTTACCACGAGGGCTACGAACGCCATCGCGCCTACTAACACGACTACGATTCGTACGTATCCAAGCAGCGCATCGATGCCGGTTTGATACACGGTAGAAGCCACTAGACCGAAAATTCCAAACGGCGCGAGCTGGATTACGAACTGCACGATTTTGGTTACCGCTTCGCTCAGATCGGTAAAAATTTTCTTTGTTTCATTAGTACAAAATTTAAGCGCGACGCCAAGACCTATCGCCCAGGTTAAAATTCCTACGTAGTTTCCATGCGCGATAGCGTTTAGCGGATTATCTACGACCTTAAAAAGCAGATCTTTTAGCACAATCCAAACGCTTGCAGGAACCGTATTTTCCGCCGCGCCGACATTGCTTAGAGCAAGCTGCGTCGGGAATAAAAAGCTGGTCGCCACCCCCACGCACGAGGCTAAAAATGTGCCTACGATATATAGGACGACCACGCGTTTTAAGCCGCTTGCGCTACCGTATTGTTTATTTACGATCGAGCTTAAGATCAAGATAAAAACTAAAATCGGAGCTACCGCTTTAAGGGCGCCTACGAATAAATTTCCTAAAATTTCCGCAAAAGCTACTACGTTTATTAAAAACGAAGTGTGCTCTGCCGCAATATCGCCTGCCGCTGAACGTGCGGCAAAGCCCAAAATAGCTCCTATTATCAAGCCTGTAACTATGCGCAGAACTAGATTTTTATCTTTGTAGCTAGCTACTAATTTTTGAATCGAACTCATTTTTTACCTTTCAATCAAAACGTCGTTTGAAATATATCGAAATTTTATTTAAGCGCATTTAAATTTGAGCGGAATTTCGTAATTTTTAGTTAATCTTAAAACCTCGTTAGATAAAATGCCCCGAAATTTTAATTAGGAGCAGATATGTATCTATTTACCAGCGAGGTCGTAAGCCCCGGTCATCCGGATAAGTGCGCCGATATCATCGCAGACAGCATCGTGGATGAAATTTTAAAACAAGATCCCAACGGGCGCGTCGCGGCGGAGGTTTTCATCGCGGGCAAACACGTAGTAATCGGCGGCGAAGTAAACGCCAAGATCGATTTTACCCACGACGATTACCGCCACATCGTAAAGGGCGCGCTTAGCAAGATCGGCTACAACGACAACCCTCATTTCACGCGCGCACAGTGCCTGCATCCGCAGGATCTGCAAGTGGACGTATTTTTAAACCAGCAAAGCCCCGACATCAACCAAGGCGTCGATCAAGAAGGCGGCGAGATCGGAGCGGGAGATCAGGGCATAATGTTCGGCTTCGCAAGCTGCGAAACGAAAAATTTTATGCCGGCGGCGATCACCTACGCAAGAGCGCTTTGCGATCACGTTTACGCCTACGCGAAATCTCATCCCAACGAGCTTGGCGTCGATATTAAAACGCAGGTTAGCGTCGATTACGGCACGAAGAGCAATTTTGAGGAGTGCAAGCCGCAAAGTATCCATACGATCGTTGTTTCCGCGCCCTGCGTCGAAAGTATGAGTATCGAGCGCGTCCGAGATCTGATCGGAAATTTAATCGATTCGGCGGGGCTTCCAAAGGAGCTTTACGACAAAAGCAAAACGATCATCTACATCAATCCTACCGGCCGCTACGTAAATCATAGCTCGCTTCACGACAGCGGCCTAACGGGGCGCAAACTAATCGTAGATAGCTTCGGCGGCTACAGCCCTATAGGCGGCGGCGCTCAAAGTAGCAAAGACTATACTAAGGTCGATCGCAGCGGGCTTTATGCGGCGCGCTATATCGCCAAAAACATCGTCGCGGCGGGGCTTGCGAAAAAATGCATCGTCCAGCTCAGCTACGCAATCGGCGTCGCAAAGCCCGTCAGCGTCAGCGTCGATTGCATGGGAACGAATTTAGGCGCGGCGAGCGACGATGAGCTATCCGCTTTCGTGCTTGAAAAATTCCCGCTCACGCCGCGCTGGATCATCGATAAATTCGGTCTTGATCGCCCCGGCAAAGGAAGCTTTCTCTACGCCGACGTAGCCGCACGCGGACAGGTCGGAAACGACGAGTACCCGTGGGAACAGCTCGATAGCGTGGAGCTTTTTAAGGCTTTGAAATAAAATTTTACGCTTTGCAGTAGCGCCTTTTTAGCTTACGACATTCGCTAGGCTTGCAGCAGCGAGCCTAGCTCAATATTCTACGCGGCTTTGCATGCCGTTTAGTTTTATCGCATCCAAAAAATAGCGTTGCGGCAAAATTCTGTATCAAAATTCTAAGCCGTGAAATTTAAGAGTTTTTGCAGGTAGAATAGAATTTTAAAATTTTAAGCCCAGCTCGCGCAAAATTTTAAAATTGACGCAGTGAAATCCCAAGGCTAAGCCCGTCTAGTTTAGTGATAAATTCTAACTAGAGCAGGCTTCAAAAAATTTTCACGCAAGCTTTAAATCTGCAATCGCTTAAAACGAAATTTGACCTACAAAATTTTTTCTAACGCGCTTTTTACTTAATCTCCGAAAGACCAAATTTTAAATTCTCCTTACTTGTGATATTTAAGCGTGTAAATTTTAAAATTTTGTATTTTATTTGAAGTTTGCCGCTTTATACAGCAAAAAAACCCAAAGCAAATTCCATTTAAAAGCGGCATCTGCAAGATAAAAGCGCTGAAATTTTAAAATGTAGAATTTATGAACGCTACTAATTTGAAATCTCAGATTAGCACGCTTCGCCAAAGCTCCTCCGCTAACTACGCGAAATGAAAAAGCAAGATTAAATTCTCTCTCGCTCAATGTCGCCCGCAAGCAAGCACGGCGGAATATCGAGCTTAAATAACGCAAAAGATAAAAGAATAAGACAAAAGGAGGAAGCTCAAAGCTTTCTAAAATTCTAGCCTTGTGCGGCGGCGACCGAGCGGCTTTTAAATTTGGCTTTAAACGCAATGATGCAAATTGCACGCCTTAACTTAAATGCTAAAGCAGCGATAAAATTTCATCGCTGCTTTCATAAATTAAAATTTTAAAGATGCTCCGAGCTACGCAGCTGCAATAAATAAATCGCCCGCATTTTAATTACCCGCACTTCGCCCAAATCTCTTAAATCGCCGATCAAATTTAAACCGGATGCACCTTTATCTGGCGCTTAGTTTAGCCGCGCGGCATAAAAACGCAGCTAAAAAATGAAGCACTATTTCGTCTGATTATCCTCGTTTTTTGGTGCGGCAGTGCTTGCATTTATCTCGCTGACTGCGCTATTTACGGGCTCAGGAACAGAGATTTTTTTCACCGAAGCAGTAAAATTCTGCTCGGCTTCAACGTCGCCCGTTTTTTCGATATATGTAAAATCGCCCATCTTCGTCCACGTTCTAGCTTTAGCTAAAAACGCCTTTTGGCTCTCCCAAATCTCTTTGAAATCGGGATTTTTCTCGCTTTCTTCGGCTAAAATTTCATCCGTCGCCTTGCGAAGCGCACGCATAATTTCAGGCGAAAAAGAGCGAATCTGAACGTTTGGATATTTCTTTTTGATCTCGTCCCAGATTATTACATTTTTATAAAACGTCTCGTTTTCTGCGTATTCGCGCGCCTTTGCGATCGAAGCCTCTAGGATATTTTGCAAGTCTTTAGGAAGCTTCTGCCAAGTTTGTAGATTTATCACGATCTGCTGCTCGCTAGCGGGTTCTTGCCATCCCGTATAATAGTAATTTGCGACCTTGTGAAAGCCTAGAGGTATATCAAAGCTGGGGCTTGCCCACTCGACCGCATCGATAGTGCCCATCTCTAGCGCCATATATAGCTCACCTACCGGTATCGTAGCGACTGCGACGCCAAGGCGGCTCATAACCTCCCCGCCAAAGCTTGGAATTCTAAATTTAAGCCCTTTTAAATCGTCTAGCGTATTAATCTCTTTTTTAAACCAACCGCCCATCTGCATTCCGCTATTTAGGATATTAAAGACCTTTAGATTGCTTTTAGCATAGAATTTATCCGCTAGCTCCTTACCCCCGCCGAAGTAATACCAAGCGTGCTGTTCGTCTTTAGTCATACCAAAAGGCACGGTCGTAAACAGCATATTTGCGCTATTCTTGCCTTTATAATAGTAACTCGCAGTATAGCCTAAATCGTATTGTCCGTTTTTGACCATATCATAGATTGCAAAAGGCGCTTTATGCTTGCTAGGCGCGTCGATGCTGATTTTCAGCCTGCCATCAGACATACTATCTGCAAGATCTGCCATACGCTTGGCGACATCGCCTACGATAGGCATACTAAGCTCGTAAGTCTGAGCTAGCTTAAGGCGATAAACTTTCTTATCTGCGCCCCACAGCGACGTGGCTATAATCAAACTTAATCCGACAAGAATCGATTTTTTCATATACTACTCCCAAAATGAAATGGTGCGAATTTTATATAAAATCATCTAAATTCACGCTTTTATAACTAGCTTTTAAGCGAAATTTTCGCACAATTGTAGCCAAATTCGATAAGGAAAGGGCATGCAAGAAAAACATTACGAAGTAATCATCATAGGCGGCGGTATCACGGGCAGCGCGCTAGCATATGTACTGGCGGAATTTAGCGGAATCAAAAATATAGCTCTACTTGAAAAATACGAAGGGCTTGCGACGCTGAATTCTAAAGCCAGTGCAAATTCCCAGACGATTCATTGCGGCGACATCGAGACCAACTACGACCTGCAAAAAGCGACCGAAGTCAAGCGCAAGGCGGATATGATCGTGAAATATTGCCAAAAGCACGGATATGAGAATAAATTTTTATTTCAGGGGCAGAAAATGGCTCTTGGCGTGGGCGAGAGCGAGGTAGAGCTAATTAAAGAGCGCTTTGAAAAATTTAAAGAGCTTTATCCGTATCTGCAGCTTTTCGACAAGGAAGAGCTCAAAAAAATCGAGCCCAAGTTAGTTTTTGACGGACGCGGCGAGGAGCGAGTGGAGGATATCGTAGCAATGGGCGTGCAATCGGGAGTTTACACGACGATCGATTATGGCGCGATGGCGAATTCCTTTGTGCAAAACGCTAAAAACGTGGAGGGTAAAACCTGCGATCTGTACCTCAACACCGAGGTGCAAAACATCACTAAAGTAGGCGATAAGTTCTATATCCGCACAGCAAATAGACTCTCTCTAAGCGCTGATTTCGTAGTCGCAGATGCGGGCGCTCACTCGCTGTGGCTAGCGCACAAAATGGGGCTTGGGCAGGATCTTAGCACGATTTGCATCGCGGGCAGCTTTTATCTAACCAAGCAAAAACTTCTAAACGGCAAGGTTTACATGGTGCAAAACCCAAAGCTTCCATTTGCCGCGCTTCACGGCGATCCGGATTTGCTCGCAGGCGGCTGCACGAGATTTGGCCCTACCGCACTTACACTGCCAAAGCTAGAACGCTACAAGGGCTGTCGTTCGGTGCCGGAATTTTTTCAATCATTAAATTTTGACATGGACGTAGCTAAGGTCATTTGGCAAAATTTTGGCGATAGCGAGGTAAGGGACTTCTTAATCCGCAATATAGGCTTTGAGATACCGATTTTAGGTAAAAAGCTTTTCGTCAAAAATGCGCGCAAGATCATACCTAGCATCCGCGAGGAGGATATTTACTACGCCAAGGGCTTTGGCGGCGTGCGCCCGCAAGTAATCTCACACTCGCAAAAAAAGCTGCTTTTAGGCGAAGCTAGAATAGGCGAAAATCCAGGGATTATCTTTAATATGACCCCAAGCCCCGGCGCTACGAGCTGCCTAGGCAACGCACTTCGCGACGCAAAAAGTACTTGCGAATATTTGGGAGTGAGCTTTGATGATGCAAAATTTGACGCGGAAATGATGCAATAAAGAGGAATTCTTAAAATTTCGCTCGGGCAATAATTTTAAAATTTTACTTCGGCGAGGATTTTAAAATTTTGCTCGCGCTTCACATATATAGGAGATTCTAAAAATTTCATTCAAACGCGAATTTTTAGAATTTAACCTGCACTGCAAACTATGAAATTTTAAAATTTCGCCGTGCCGTAGAATTTTGAAATTTCATCGCGCCATAAAATTTTAAAATTCCTTCGCCTAGCGAATTTTAAAATTTAGAAATTTCAAAATTTTGCGCAAAATTTCGCCTAATGCGGCGATAAATTTTAAATTTAAAGGAGAAAAGATGCTTAAAAAAACCAAAATCCTAGCGACCATCGGACCAGCAAGCGACAGCGAGGAGATGATGAGTGCTATGGTAAAGGCAGGCTGCAACGCCTTTAGGATGAACTTCAGCCACGGCACGCACGAGTATCACGAGGCAAATTTAAACAAAATCCGCGCCGTTGAAAAGAGCCTGGGCGTGCGCATAGGCGTATTTCAGGACATCAGCGGCCCAAAGATTCGCGTCGGCAAACTCGAAGAAAATTTTAAATTAAAAACGGGCGATAAGATCACCTTCCTTCCTCGCGAAATCATTGGTAAAAAGACCGCCCCTGGCGAATACGAGCTGTGTATCAACCACCCAGAAATTTTGCCGCTGATGAAGGTAGGCGAGTTTATCTACCTCTACGACGGCTCGATCCGCGCCAAGGTAGTCGCTGTAAGCGAGCAAGGCGTGCAGGCTGTGCTCGAAAACGACGGCTTTTTAAGCTCAAATAAAGGCGTGAACTTCCCAAACACCCGCCTAAATATCGACGTTATCACGCAAAAAGACCTCGAGGATCTGCGCTGGGGCGCGGCGCACGGCGTAAATTTCGTAGGCATCTCCTTCGTGCAGTCGCAAAACGACATCCTGCGCGTGCGCGAAATTTTAAACTCGCTGGGCTCAAAAGCTAAAATTTACGCCAAGATCGAGAAATTCGACGCGGTCGAAAACATCGAGCAGATCATCGAAGCAAGCGACGGTATAATGGTCGCGCGCGGAGATCTGGGCATCGAGATGCCGTTTTATGAGATCCCGCGCATCCAAAAGCGCATCATCGCCCTAGCCAACGCCCGCTCAAAGCCCGTCATCACCGCCACGCAGATGATGCTTAGCATGACCGAGCACGAGCGCGCCACCAGAGCCGAGATCAGCGACGTCGCAAACGCCGTGCTAGACGGCACCG
>CAJPSJ010000082.1 GCA_905373295.1 uncultured Campylobacter sp.
AAAATCGTAAAAAATTAAAGCGGTCCTGCGCCTGCGGCGTTTTTTTGAATACAAAATTTAAAAGCTCCGTTTTGTTTCTGCCCGCGACGAAGGTTTTTGTGCCTAAATTTGCGATATCTTTGTATTCGAAGCTCTCGGAATTTGCGCCGCGCACGATCGTAAAAGCATCCTCGCCGATCTGCAAATAATTTTTAGCGCCGAGTCTGAGCGCGCAAAAAAACGCGCAAAATGCCGCCACTACGGAAGCGAAAAGCGCCGCGCCGCCAAAGCCCGCATGGTAGCAATATCCGCTAGCGAGCGCCAAAATCGTCGATCCCGCCAGTGTCATCGCTACGGGCTTTTTATTCTCTTTTACTATCATCTTCCCTGCTTAATCATCTGTCGTATATATTCGTAAATTTTAAAATTTAGCGCATCCATTACCGCGTCTTTAGAGCCCGGATTTTTGATGCTTTGGTAGTTGAGGTTCGTTACGTAGTCCTTCCATGCACCCTTGTTTTTAACGCTTATGTAGAGGCTAATCTGCGAGTCGTAGAAGTAGTCTCTGTAATAATCGTCGTCGTCCCAAGGATCATAACCAAACGGCATCCCCCAGCCCACGCCCACGCCCGTATATCTGTAATATCTGCCAAAGCCCATACCGAAGCTAAATCTCGGATTATCCCACGATCTGCGCGAAAAATCCGCCTTGCGGAAATAGTTGAGATTGCCGCCGATTTGGACGTTCGCCGCGCTTTTATTTACGACCTTAAATCCGTCCGCACGCAGATGTTGGATCATTACTTGGGTTAAATTTGAATCCGTCGTCGAGGTGTTGGTAAAATTTACGCTTATGAGCTTATCCTGCGGAAATTCCATAATGTGAAGCGGCTCGGAAGTGCGCACGATACCGCTATTTACGGGCACATTTTTAGAGCAGCCCGTAAAAATCAAAAACGCCGAAATGACCAAAAAAAGTGAAATTTTATTTTTCAAGACGGATCCTTTCGCTTAAGATTTCAAATCTTAAATTTGAGTGATTGTAGCATAAATTTAAAATTTTAATGTCAGCAAGAAGCGATTTTTTGAAATAATCTAGTGGCGAAAGGGCAAGAGCGGAATTATTAAATAAAATTTTGCGCCGAGCGACCGCTAAATTTAAAGCCGTCGCTCGGTTGAAATTTCTGCGAAAAGAGGCGGAATTTTAAACCAAAGGCGTTTAAAATTCCACAATCTTATAGGCTCACGCCGCGCGTAAGTACGCGCTTGCGATAAACCTCCGAAACTCTGCTCGCGTCGCCCACGATTAGAGCGTTCGTGCAGCAGATCGCCGCACACATCGGAACCTTACCCTCTGCGATGCGGTTTTGACCATATTTATGTAGCTCTTCGTGCGAAAACGTAGGCTCCGGTCCACCCGCGCACATAGTGCATTTATCCATCGCGCCTTTAATACCGAAAGCTCCGTCTCTAGGGAATTGCGGAGCGCCGAACGGACACGCGTAGAGGCAATATCCGCAGCCGATACATTTATCTTTGTCGTGCAAAACGACGCCGTCGGTTCTGATATAGAAGCATTGAACCGGGCAAACCTGCGCACAAGGCGCATCGGTGCAGTGCTGGCAAGCGATAGAGCTTGAAACCTCCTGCCCCTCTATGCCCTCGTTTAAAGTGATAACCTTGCGCCTATTTATCTGCACGGGAACCTCGTGCGCCGAGCTGCAGGCTACCTGGCAACCATAGCAAGCGATGCAACGCTCGACGTCGACGTAAAATTTTAATCTTGCCGGCATTTTATCTCCTTATGCTCTTTCTAGTCTGCAAAGACCGGCGTTGAATTCCGAAATTTGCGTATTTATATCAAAGCCGTAGTTGGTAATCGTATTTGAGCTCTCGCCTCTGATATATGGCTTAGTGCCCTCAGGATAGCGCTCGCTTAGATCCTCGCCCTGGAAAATTCCCGCGAAGTTATACGGCATAACAATACGATCAGGCGTTACGGCGTGCGAATAGATGCACTTGACTTTGATCTTCGTGCCTTGCGGCGAATGAATCCACATCATCTCACCATCTTTGATACCTTTATCAGCGGCAAGCTTAGGATTTACGTGCGCAAACATCTCCGGAGTAATCGCTGAAAGATACTTGCTCGTGCGCTCAATCATGCCCGCACCGCTTAAATTTACAAGCCTTAACGAGCTTACGATAGTAGGGAAGTCCTTGCTCCAATCCTGCTTTTTCTGCTCGGAGATAAATCTCGTAAAGACGCGGAAATTTCGTTTTTGATCCGCAAAGGTCGGATATTTCTCTACCAAATCCCATCTAGGCGAGTGGATCGGTTCGCGATGCTTTGGAATTTGATCCGCAAACTGCCAAACCTTGGCTCTGGCTCTTGCGTTTCCGCAAGGACAAATTCCGAACTCTCGGCATTTTTTAGCAATGATACCGCTATAATCGGTACTCCATGTAGGCCCCATCTTGGCTTTCTCTTCCTCACTTAGCGTAATGCCTAAAACCTGTTCGATATTTGCCTTAGTAATTTCTGCATGACCGCCTTGAATTTTTGATCCCGGAAGTGTAATGCTCTCGTCGGCTAGCTGCGAAACGCCGTCGTGTTCTAAGCCGAAGCGGTTTCTAAATCCCATACCGCCGTCAGCATAAGGCTTAGTTACGTCGTAAAGAATCGGCGTGCCCGGGTGTTGCGTATCCCAGCAAGGCCATGGAAGCCCATAGTATTCGCCCTCTACCTCGCCACCTATGCCGCGCAAAGTATCGGGATCAAATAGATGCCAATTTTTCTGTTGTCTGCGAAATCTAGCTGCGGTACGACCGTTATTTCCAATACTTTGAGTATTGCGTGCGATCTCATCGGTAGCGTCGTCAGGCCAAACAAAATCGTCTTTAACCTGCTTAAGCTCGCCATCAACGATGCCCATCTTCATGCCGCGAACGTATTCGTCGTAAAAGCCGAATTTTTTCGCGAATAAAAACATTACCTCCTGATCCTCTTTGCTCTCAAATAGAGGCTTAACAATCTGAGTTCTCCACTGGCCGCTGCGGTTTGTAGCGCTTAGATGGCCTTCGCTCTCAAACTGCGTAGCTACCGGCAAAACATAAATTCCATCCGGTCTATCGTTTAGAATCGCTACTTCGTTTAAGAACGGCTCGGCGACTACCAGCATATCGATCTTGCCTAATGCTTCTTGAGTCTCGCGAACATGAGCCATAGAAGTAATTCCTGTGCCTTGCACCCAAAGAACGCGGACATTGCCACTACTTAAAACGGGCTCATTTTTCAAAACGCCCTGCCACCATTTAGATAGCGAAAAACCTTTTTCGTTGCGCCAGTTTATCACATCTTGCTCGATGCTCGGATCGTAGTGAAAATACTCGGTAAAATTCGTACCAGGCACTTTTTCACCCTGCTTTTCGTGCGGCTGCTTAGTAGAGACGGCAAATCTTTTAATAAACTGCTCGTAATCTACGCCCCAGCCCTTGCAGAAGTGCTTCCAAGCGTTATCGGCTAGCCCGTAATACGCAGGTAAGCTATCGGAGAGATTGCACATATCGGTAGCGCCCTGAACATTATCATGGCCTCTAAGGATGTTGCAGCCGCCGCCCGGCTTGCCCATATTGCCTAGTATGAGCTGCAAAAGAGCCAAAATTCTAGTATTAGAACTTCCGATCGAGTGCTGTGTAATGCCTAGAGCCCAGCACAGAGTAGCGGGCTTTGTGGTAGCGAACATCCTCGTAAATTCTATCAGCTCCTCTTCTTTGCAGCCGGTGACATTGGCTACCTCTTTAGGATCCCACTTCTCAGCTTCGGCTCTAATCTCCTCTACAGCGTAGGTTCTGGTTTTTATTAGCTCCTTATCTTCCCAGCCGTTTTTAAAGATTAGATGCAGCATTCCGTACACAAACGCTATATCGGTCCCCGGACGAATTCTAATATACATATCGGCCTTAGCCGCAGTTCTAGTAAAATTTGGATCAACTACAACGATTTTCGCGCCGTTTCTATCGCGAGCCTGAAGAGCGTGCTTCATAGCTCCCACTGGATTTGCAACCGCGGAATTCGCACCTATGAAAAGGATCATTTTAGAATTTTTCGCCATATCACCTACGTGATTTGTCATAGCTCCATAACCCCAAGTATTCGCCACACCGGCGACTGTTGCGCTATGTCAAATTCTGGCTACGTGGTCGTTGCTGTTTGTACCCCAAAAGGCCGCAAATTTTCTAAAATAATATGCCTGCTCGTTGCAAAATTTAGCCGAGCCCAGAAATACTACGCTGTCCGGGCCATCCTCTTTGCGAACTTGAAGCATTTTATCGCCGATTTCGTTAACGGCTTGCTCCCAACTTATGCGCTCCCACTTGCCACCAACCTTTTTGAGCGGATATTTAAGACGCATTTTAGATTTGGTTAGATCGATTTGATCGATTCCCTTACAGCAGTGACTGCCCTGCGAGATCGGGTGATCTACTGCCATATCTTGGCGAATCCAGGTATTGGTGCTCTCATCCACTTGAGCCTCGATACCGCAGCCTACGGAACAGATCGAACATATCGTTCGCTTCATAACGGAACCTGGAAATGGGTTTTTGATCTCTTGCTCAGTAGCGGCTCTTAGCGTATTATTTTCGCCAAACGCAGCTACGCTGCTCGCTCCTAAAGCGGCGAGTTTCAAAAACGATCTCCTTCCGATCGCATTCTCACTCATGAAAATTCTCCTAGTAAGCTACTTTATAGTATTTTTTCCACGCTTCACTCTCCCAGTAAAGCACCTCTTTTTTCGGTGATTTGCCACGAACGGTATCGCCATAGTCCTGCTCGCTTTTCGCTAGAGCCTGAGACGCGGCAACGCCCACGGCACCTACTGCGCCGATTTTTAGAGATTTTTTAAGAAAATCCCTGCGTTTGTTCTCCATGGTTTTCCTTTGTGAAGAAATCGCTTTAAATCTTTTATTGTAGTAACGCCTGTTACAGGATTTAAGTCTAATGAATTATAACGAAAAGGCAGTGAGATGGAAATTAAATTTTAAGTTACTTTTTAAATTTTATTTAAAATTCAAAATATAAAGTTCTAACTAAAAAACTACTCGCAAAACTCTAGCTTGCAAGTTTAAAATTTAACCGAAATTCTGCTTTTGCGTTAAGATTTCCGTTAAAAATTTTATTTATCAATCCAGATTAAAAATATCTTCCGGATTGGTAAATTTATTTTGATAGCCGCCTTTTTTGATCGCTTCTTTAACGACGCTACGATCTTTCTTTTGCGGAGCAGCTATAGCTAAAAGCGAGCGTTCTAGCGCAAAAAAGCTTCTCATTAGTGCGCCTAATGATTTGAAAAAATCCGCCCGCACATGCCCGCACAAAAGCTCGCTAAACTCATCCACAAAGCTGTTGGTGACATTCGTAAAAAGCTCTAACGCCAGCGCTTCGCCGTCTTGCGCGCCGACGAAATTTTTAGCGTATTGCGAGTTCGCAGCTTTTTTGCCATCCTGCGAGTCTGTAAAATTTTTACTGCCATGCGAATCTACAGAATTTTTTCCGTCTTGCGCCGTCAAGCTCGCGCTATTTGTGGAATTTTGCTCGTTTGTCACGGAATTTTGTCCGTTTAAAACTGCGCTATGTTTTGCAGCCGCGTCGCGCAGTAGAGTTGAATGCAGGTAAAAAATAAATCCCACATAGTCCTCGCACTCTTTGCAAAGCTCCATATTGCGGCGAAATTTACTCTTTTTTAGCACGTCAATTACCGCGACACGCATACGCCCATCGTCGCGCCCCTCGTCGTAGAAGCTCGCACTCATCGGCACGTTGGCGTATGAAAAATCAAAAAGCACGGAATTTTGCTCGCTTTTAAACGCTGCAAAATCGAATTTCGCCAAATTTTGAAATTCCGCCTCATCGCTAGACACGATGGGCGAGCTACATAAAAACTCCAGCTGCTCTTTCCAGCGCTTAAATTTCGCATCCGTTTCATAGAAAAAAAACGGAATCGCGAAAAATTCGTAGTAGTAGCTTCTTGCTTTGATTAAATTTACATCCATTA
The DNA here is from genome assembly GCA_905373295.1 of uncultured Campylobacter sp. Lineage (GTDB taxonomy): Bacteria > Campylobacterota > Campylobacteria > Campylobacterales > Campylobacteraceae > Campylobacter_B. The sequence goes on from CAJPSJ010000082.1 coordinate 6,036, forward strand.
CATCGCCCCTTTTCTAGCATCTTCTATCTGCTTTTTTATCATTATTTTTGCCTTGCAATCGCCGCAACAAAAAAGCGTCTTCATCTTTTCAGGTTCGCTTGCAAAATGCGCGCCCATCATATCCGCGATCTTCATAACGGCTTTGGTCGTCGCAAATTCCTTGCCGCATTCGATACATTTGAAAAGCTCGTCTTTGGCTAGCATGCGATAGGTAAAAAACTCGGGCGCAAGCCTAACTCCGCTAATATTTAGCGCCATCGTGTCCTTTTCGGCACAGCTTAGCACGCAGTAGTTACACGTCGTGCAAAGCGAGGCGTTAAATTTAATCGAATTGTCGCTGTTGTCGGCATACAGCGCGCCGGTGTTACAGGTGCCCACGCAGCTAAGACATAGCGTGCAACTCGATTCGTTTATACTAACCTCGCCGAATCTCAGCCGCTCGCCGCTCTTTACGGTGCCGAAGCTGCCCTCGCCCACTATCGCGCTTACTCGTTTAGAGAAAATTTCTTTCTTGCTAAGGCCCTGCTCGTTTAGGCTAAACGCCCAGGGCTGAGAGCTTTGCGCCTGCTTTAGTGCCTCTTGTAGCTCGATTAAATTTCGCGCTAAAAATACCGCGTCCTTGCCGTAGATCGCGCGCGAAATTCCATTGATAAGCTCCACCGCTTCGCGCGTGCCCTCGCCCACGTCTGCGCCGTAAACGATCACACTCGAGCCACTTTCTTGCATAGCGCTTAGCAAATTTACCTCATCTATTTGCTTGCTTCCAAAAATTCCAAACGGCAGCGCGCCGCACGGAAGCTGCACTGCAGGTGCGGATGCGATTTCGCTCTCTGCGATGAGAAGCGGAATTTTGCCTGCATAGAGCTTTGCGATCTCGCCAAATACTCTTTGGGGCAGCTTGGCAAATTTCAGCGCGCCGCTAGGGCAGACGCTCACGCACGCGCCGCAACCGACGCAGTCGATGTGCGAAAATACTAGCTCGCGCTTTTCGTCGTTTTTCAAAATCGCAACGGTGGGGCAGACTTCGACGCATTTTGCGCACAGATCGTTTCGCCTGCCCTGATACTGGCAGATCGTGGAATCGAAAATCGTAGAATTTCGGTAGCGATAAACGGGGCTTTTGCTTTGCAAAATTTCTAAAATTTCACCGTCTTTTAGCCCCGAAATTTCATAGCAGCCGCTTTGGCGCAGCTGATATGCCTGCGCGCCGCGCACCAAGAAAAAATCGCTTTGCACCTCAAACTCGCCGTCCTCGCCCGAGATGTTTACGCTAAGATCGCCTATCTCGCCGTAGACGAACTTTATCTCGGCTCTGCTTAGCGCAATCACCTTAAATTCGTGCTGCTTCAGTAGCGCCACGAGCTCCTCTCGCGGCTCGTCACAGGCAAGGATGACGTTTTTGCCCACGGGCTTTTGATGATCGCTATACAGCGCGCCGTCAAAGGCTGCGGCGGCGGCTTCGTATAAAATATCTACGTTTTGCGCGATTACCAGCGGTTCGTCTTTGGTATTTTCGATATAAAAATTTATCTGCGGTGCGTAAATTTGAGCCTTTAATTTAGGCGAGTTGGCGACGATAAATTCCTCGTTTTTCGCCCCCTCTTCATCGCCGCAAATTTCGATGCCATCGCTTAAAACCACATCGGAAAACCCGGCGCTATAAAATCCGAAATCTTTCATAATCTATCCTAATTGATAAAATTAAGCCCCTTTTACTCTTAATTTATAAATTTTTCGTAAATTTAGCGCCGCTCGCTTTTTTATAAAAATGAAATGCTCTTAGGCGCGGAGGACAAATCAATCTAAATATAATTTATAATATAAATTTAAATCAAGCTATATTCGGTTTAAGCTGCATTAAACCT
>CAJPSJ010000083.1 GCA_905373295.1 uncultured Campylobacter sp.
CTATACGCGGCGGCGCTGTAAAAGCCAAGCAGAGATTTTAGCATGTTGCTTTTGCGCAGGCAAAATCAAAAGCGAAGCGGATAAATTTTAAGCGAATTCGGCGCGGGCGAGCAGGCAAAGGCTCACGCCGCGCTAAATTTTAAATCCCGCGCAAGCCCTACTTGCAGTCGCTAGGCTTAAATTCTACCCTTATAAATTCTTCGCCACTTTTTATCTTATAGCTCCATATCGCGCTGTTTATTAGCGGATGCATTACCTTCATCTGATTGCAAAAAATTTGCTTATTTTGACTATCTATGACATTTTGTATCACGGTTTTTTGATCATTTCCGACACTGTCAAATTTCATCCCCATGCCGTCATTTAGCTCGTAGTTGTAGATAAAGCTGCCATCTTTGCACTCAGCGCCCGTTAACGTGGTAATCTCGTCGACTCGCATCGGCGCACTCTTATTGATACCTTCCACAGCCGCTTTGAGCTGGACATTATCACAGCTTGGTGCCGCAAAAAGCGCCGCGAAAGCAAACGGAAGCAATAAAAACTTTTTCATAATTCTCTCCTTAAAAAATTTAGTAATGATATAAAAATTAATATTAATCGCTGCTTTAAATTTAGGACGAATTTTTGGTGCTGCGAATATGGAATTTTATGCAAGTGCAGCAGCAAACGCGAAAAATTTATTTACAAAATTTGGCTCCGAAAAGTGAAATTAGGCAGTATGTCAAGGTGCGGAATTTATCGGCTTGCCGCACTTAAATATGGGCTGCCAAGTCAATTTCATAACGTGATTTTCGCGGAATTTACGCAACTTGCGGAATTAAATTTGATGCCTATAGTGCTGGCAAACTCGATATCAAAATCTAATGCCTCAAATGAGTAAATCCCGCAAGAAAACGCGTCTATGGGCGCCTTAAAGCCATGCTAATTATATCGCAGAGCTTAGGCGCAACGATCCGCAAGCGCGTGCCGAAAGATCGCCGCGACAAATTTTACCACAAGACGGCGGGCAAAAATAATCGACCAGATGCCGCTTGCCACGCACAAAGGCGTAAGTGCGATTAATTATCGTTGATTACGTCCAAAATCTCTCTGGCGTGCACGGCGTAATCATTCGCCATCGATTTTTGAAAGATCCCGCCGATCTGCGCGTATGAGCCCTGACCGCCGCCGAAGAATTCCTCCTCGCCGAAGTTGCGCTCGTTTACGGCGATATTTTGGTTGTAGATCGGCTTCCCGTTTTTAAACATTTTTAGACGTAGATTGTAGCGTACGAAGGGCTTTGCCGAAACATCGATGCCGTCGGAGCTGTAAAAACCAAAGCCGAATGAGCTAAGCTCAGGCGCGATGACGAGCCCTTTACCTTGCAGCGCTTTTTCGTCGTCGGTAACGCTTACGCGCCTTAGGTAGGTGCCGAAGAAGCGCTTTGTCTCGCCTGCGACGAACTCGCCGACATCGATTTTAAGCTCATCGTCTCTGCCTAGCTTCGAGCTTGTGGCGTAGCTTTTCGTCCCCATTAGCTCGCTAGGGATATAAATGAGCGCGCTTTGCATGGCGTTAGTCGCGCTTATAGTGTCGTCAAACGGCGCCACATCGGCGTTTTGATTAAACTGCGCTTCATATGCGCAACCGCTAAAAAGCGCGCAAACTATTGCGGCTAGAAAGAAATTTTTCATTGTTTGCTCCGTGTAAAAATTTTTGTAATTCTACCCCGCGGGTCTAAATTTTACGCTGAAAACCGAAAAATTTCATGCCTTAATGTCGTAGCTGAAATTTTTCAAAAAATATATCCGTAAAGCTTCGCGCTCGGCGCGGCTAGGACGGATGCAAAAAAATACCGCCGCGCCCGTATCGTCCTTGCCGCGCAGTAGCAGGCAGTCGCGCAGTCGTAGCCCCGCTCGTCCGTCTAGCCTCCGCGCGACGACGAGCTTTGAAGCGATCAAAATCGCAAAAATGCCCGCCGCTGCATAGATCGCAGCTTCGACAAAGCCGAATTTGATCGTCAAAAATACGCCCGCGACGTATGCGAAAAGAAGCAAGAATTTTAAAATTTCTTGCAGTTTCAAAAATCGCTCGTAGCTTATAAGCGGCACGCGAAACGTCCGCACGAAGCCGAGCGACGGCTCTATCAGATCAACGCATCCAAGCATAAGATCGTATTTGTCTAGCCCTCTGCGAAAGGATATTTTAAGCTCGTCAAATTCCACGCGCGCCGCCTCTTTGCTACCGCTCCGCAGATACAGTAACGCTAAAAACATAAAAACGATCGTCAGACTGGGCTTGGCTCGCTGCGAGCGTAGCGGGCTGTCCGTGTAAAACAGCTCCCCCGATCCGCCGATGTCTAAAGAGATAAAAATGCAAAAAAACGCAAGGATAGAGGCGGAGAAAATTCTATAAAATGTATCGTCGCAGATGAGGCTGAATTCGGGCTTTTGCATTAGTTTTTATATAGCGGCGCGTCGGTGATTTTAAATCTAAATTTATTGCCCGCGCCGATAAATTTCACGAAGCTTGCTACATCAAATCCCTGCTGCGGCGCGCTTAGCGGCGGCTTAGCAAGGATCTCGAAGCTTAGGCCTGCGTAGTTGAAAAACTTGCCGCAGCGCCCAAAGCCGTGTCTGCCGTAGAATTCTATGCGGCGCAGGCGTTGCGCGAGATTGGGCGCGTTCTCGTGCGGCGGCTCGACGTCAAGGACGATTTGTGCGCTCGGATTTTGCTTGGCGATGAGCGCAAGCAGCCTTGAGCCGATCCCCAGCCCGCGAAATTTCACATCGATGCCGAGATAGGCCACGTAAAAAATCTCGCTCTCTCCGCCGCTTGGAATTTCACTCTCATCGCGACGCGAAATCCCGCTCTCATCGTAGCACAAAATCTTTCCCTTTGCGGCATAGGATGAAATTTCTCTCTCCGTAGCGCTCGGTGAAATTTCGCCGTGCACGCTCACATTTGAAATTTTATCTGTCGCGACACCGCGGCATAGTATTTCTCCCGCACTCGCCTGCTTTAAATCGTCGTCCGCACGTTTTATATTTTCGCTCGCTAGCCATTGATCCGCGCCCGCGCCTAAAACCCCGTCGCTAGCGCTTAAATCTGAAATTTCATTGCTCGTAACGTAGTTTGAAATTTCGTCGCTCGCAGTACCGAAAGATCCCGCGTCGCAAGCGAATTCCACGCCGCTATGGGCTTTGGATCTTAAAATTTTATCCGCATTTAATCGAGGCGGAGGCTGTTTGTGGTGCGAAACCGCGCGCTTGTAGGTCTGCTCGGTTCTATAGACGAAAAATCCCACCAGCTCCTCGCCGCTTAAATTTTGCGCCGCCGCGCTTGAATGCTCGCTCGCCGCGCTGGAATTTTTACTTTCCAAGCTGGATTTTTCACATGTCGCATTAGATTTTTTATCAGCCGCGCCGCGATTTTCGGAACTCAAAGAGGCTAATTCTGCCGCGCCGCAGTCGCTCGCATCGGAATTTTTACCCGCAGCATCGCGATCTTGGCTAGTTTCGCCGCGATCCCGCTTTGCCGCACAAAAATCCTGCTTCGGCGCGCATAAATTTTCGCTCGCCGCATTATGTTTATCAGCCGTGACACCGCCCAGGGCGCTAAAATTCTCAAAAATCGCCGCGATTTCAAGCTGTCCTTTGCGCGACATTTTTAAGAAATTTTTTATGCTGATACGCTCGATTTCGGGGAACGCCGCGACGTTGATCGCCTCTATGCGCGCGATCAGCGCCGAGTCCTCGCCGATACGCTCAAGTCTCATTTTGCCTCCTTGTCGCGATAGCCCTACCGCGTAAATTTAAAATTTGCCCGCCTCGCTCGCGGGGATTTCATCGCTCGGCCCTTGAAATTTCATTAAATTTCGCAAAATTTCGCCGCACCGCTCGTCTAAATTTAATCCTCGCCGTAAATTCGCTTCAAATTCCCCAGCGTCGCGCTCGCGTTTAGCAGTAGCGCATCGGCGATCACCAGTCGCGCCATCGCGGTGGCTACGACGCTGCCGCGCACGGCGATACACGGATCGTGCCGCCCGCGCAGCTCGCAGACCGCGTCCGCACCGTGCACGTCCACGCTGTGCTGCGCCGCGAAAATGCTCGGAGTGGGCTTAAAATGCGTCGCAATCTCGATAGGCGCGCCGCTACTTATGCCGCCTAGGATCCCGCCTGCGTTGTTGCTTGCGAAATTTGCGCCGATCTTGCCGCCGTTGGTGCGGATCGCATTCTTGCTAGCGTGCATGAAATCGTTGTTCTCGCTGCCTTTTAGCGTGCTTGCCTTCACTCCTGCGCCGATCTGCACGGCCTTTACGCCGTTTATGCCCATCAGCGCGCCCGCAAGCGTCGCATCCAGCTTGCCGTACAGCGGCTCGCCAAGCCCCGCAGGCACGCCCGTGACGCGCGTTAGCACGCAGCCGCCGATACTATCGCCAGCATTTTTGACGCTTAGAATTAACTTTTTCTGCGCGCTCTCCACAGCGGGATCAAGCGCGAAAATTTCACTGTTTTGCGCAAAGTCGAAGTCTAAATTTTCCGCGTAAATTTCGCCCACGCCGCAAATCCCGCTTTCTACGGAAATTTTAAAGTGATCCAGCAGGATTTGCGCAAATGCTCCCGCAGCCACGCGCACGGCGGTTTCGCGCGCGCTTGCTCGCCCACCGCCTCGGTAATCGCGCAGTCCGTATTTGGCAAAATATGTAAAATCGGCGTGTGCGGGGCGGAAAATATCCTTGAGATTTTCGTAGTCCTTCGAGTGCTGGTTTGCGTTGCGGATGATAAATCCGATCGGCGCGCCGGTACTGCGACCGTCAAAAATTCCGCTTAAAATTTCGATCTCGTCGGCTTCTTTGCGCGGTGTAGCGTATTTGCCGCCCGGCTTGCGGCGGTCAAGCTCGCTTTGGATATTTGAAATCTCGATCTCCACGCCCGCCGGAAAGCCGTCCAAAACGCCGCCGATCGCCGCGCCGTGGCTCTCGCCGAAGGTGCTAAGGCGCAATCTCTCGCCGAAGGTGTTCATAGCGCGTCTCCTTGATCGCCGCCGCTTTGTTTATCCGTATCGCGCCCGTTTTGTTCGGCGTTTTTGTTTCGCTCGGGCGCGTAGGTTACGCTCGGCGTGCCGCCCGATGTGCCAGTGCAATCGCTCTTTTTGCCGCCTCGATCATTATGCTCGCTATTTTTGCTGCCCCGCGCCCGTCCGCCGCCGCCTCGTGAGCCTTTTTTGCCGTCCTGAGCGCGATTTGCGCTGCTTTGTGCGTCGCTATCGCATGCTCTTTGTTCGCCATCTGTCGCGCCAGTGCCGTGCGAGGCGCCGTTTTGTAAAAGCTCTATCGCGATTTGCGCGCATTTTTGCTCGGCCTCTTTTTTGCTCGCTCCCACGGCGGATGAGAGCCGCTTGCCGCCTACGAGCGCCGCCATTTCGAAGCTTTTTTTGTGATCGGGGCCGCTCGAGCCTAAAAGGACATATTCGGGCGTGACGCCGAATTTTGCCTGTGTGAGCTCTTGCAGCGCGGTTTTGTAGTCTCGCACGAGCTCGTTAAAGCTGATGCGCGGATAGAGGATTTCTAAAATCGCGGTCGCGATGCGGGCGGTGTTTTGCAGCCCGCTCTCAAGATAGACGGCGCCCATTATCGCCTCAAAGGCGTCCGAAAGCAGCGATGGTTTCTCGCGCCCGCCGTTGCGCTCCTCGGACAGCGACATATTCAGATTCTCGCCGATGCCTAAAAATTTTGCAAATTTAGAAAAGCTGCTTTCGTTCACGAGCGCGGCGCGCAGCTTGCTAAGATCGCCCTCGTCGCTACTAAATTTTTTGAAAAGATACTCGCCCACGATCAGATCCATCACCGCATCGCCTAAAAATTCCAGCCTCTCGTTGTTGTGCCCGTTTTTGGCGCTTTTGTGCGTAAGAGCGATCTTGAGGTGGGTTAAATTTTTAAATTTGTAGCCCAGTTTTTCTTGTAGTTTTTCTAAATTTTGCATCTTTGCCCTTTTTTATAAAATTTTACGAAATCAGCGGCGGTCCGCACGCAAACGGCATCCGGTGCGAACAAAACTTGCGCAGGCGAAACGAACGAGCGCAAGCACAGCTCGCGCTAAATTTGCACTAACGCGGCGAATGAAACGCGCTAGCGCCAATCTGCGGCGAATAAAATTTAAACGTAGCCCGCTAATCCTAACGCAAGCCGCGCTAAGGCTCACTTGCCGCAAACGAAATCCTCGCCAAAAACAGACCCGTCGCGAATACAGTCGCGCCAAAGCTTGCTCACTGCTAACGAAATTTCCGCCAAAGCTCGTCCGCTCATAGACCCAATCCACGCACAAATAAGTGCAAGTTTGCGCGAACAACGCAAATAAACAGAGTGCGCCGAACCCGATTAAGTGAACTAAACTCGCTAAAACCGACTTTAGCGATAAAATTTGCGCCGAAGCCAGGACGCATTAAAGCGCTGCTGTGCGTAAAGTTTTAAGATTTTATCGCTTCCGCCGCCGCGCGAGCCATAGCGTCGCACTCCTCGTTTTGCGGATGTCCCGCATGCCCCTTGACCCAAGAGGCCTTGATCTCGTGAGGCGCCGCCGCAGCAAGGTATCTGCGCCACAGATCCGCGTTTTTCTTGCCCTTAAAATCGGTAACGATCCACTTTGCGAGCCAGGAATTTATCGCCTTGACGACATATTCGCTATCGGTAAAAAGCTCGACGCGGCAGGGCTGCTTAAGCGCGCTAAGCCCCATTATAGCGGCGGTTAGCTCCATTTGATTATTCGTCGTCATCGCTTCCGCGCCGCTTGCCTTTTTTATCGCGTCGCCGTATTGCAGTATGTAAGCCCAGCCGCCCGCTCCCGGGTTTCCGAGGCAGCTGCCGTCGCTAAAAAGTTTGACCGATTTCACCGGTTTTCTCCGAAATTTGCGCTCTGATCTCCATGCTACCTAGCTCGTAGCAGACCGGACAGCGGTGCGAAAAAAGCCCCACCGAGCTTTTGCACTTCGCGCAGGTGTAGCTAAAGCTAAGCCCGGCGTCCTCAAAGCCCGCGTCTTTCATAGACATAAGCGCGTTGATCTCAAAAATTTTACTCGCGCTCTGCGGCTTTTGATCGCTTTTTCCAAGCGCGTAAAAAAGCGCGTTGTACTCCGCATCCTGCGTATTTACCGCCGCAGGGAAATCATAGATCAGATCGATCGCCTGCTCGATCGGCGGGAAGCGGTCAAAGCCCTCCATAGGCTCTTTGTTTTTGATAAAAAGCTCCATGCAAAACCGCCCCGCGCCTTTGAAGTTTAGCTTTGAAATTTTAGCGATCTTTTTATTAAACGGCGTATTAGCGTCGTTTGCGATAATTTGCGCGCGCTCGAACTGGCTTTGAGCATATACTTCGGCGTCCTGTTCGCGCAGCGCGTCAAGCACTTCAAGCGCCTCATTAAAGCGTTTCAGCCGCTCGTAAATCACCGTAAGATGCGTAAGGGCTTCTTTGTTTCTCGGGCGCAGCTTCAGCGCCTGCAAAAACACCTCTTCGGCGCGTCCCAAAAAGCCCGCTTTGAAATATACGATACCGAGATTGGTGAGGATAAACTCCCTCTGCACGCCGCCGCTAGCCTTACTTAGCGCGATTAGATAAATTTCTATCGCGCGCTCGAAGTCGCCGCTTTTGACGAAAGAGCTAGCTAAAATTCCAAGCGTCGGAATGTCTATTTGCGGGCTTGCCAAAAGCTGTCTGTGCTCGGTGCTAAGCGCGTCTAGGGTGTCAAATTTTTTGATGAAATTCTCTAGGCTCTGCCTCTCGTTTTTTTTAGAAAAAACTCCCCAGATGTAGCTTAGAATCGACACTAGCAAGATTATGCTTATCAGCATGATAAGCCCGAAAATCGGGTCGCGATCGTCTAAGAAAAAATTATCCAAATCAAACCTCGTCGCAAAAAT
>CAJPSJ010000084.1 GCA_905373295.1 uncultured Campylobacter sp.
TAAAGGACGTGCCCGTGGAGTTTCCGCAGGGGCTCGTGCTAGCTGCAATCTGCGCGCGTGAGGACGCGCGCGATGCGATGATCAGCGAAAAATACGCTAAATTTAACGAACTACCACACGGCGCAAAAGTCGGCACCACGAGCCTTCGCCGCAAGATGCAGCTGCTTAGCATGCGCCCCGATTTAGAGATAATCTCCTTGCGCGGCAACGTCCAAACTCGCTTGCGAAAGCTCAAAGAGGGGGAATTCGACGCGATCATCTTGGCGATGGCGGGCATCAACCGCTTAAATTTACGCGCCGAGGTAAAGCACGTAGCGCCCTTTGAGGTCTCGCAGATGATCCCTGCGATGGGACAAGGAGCGCTTGGCATCGAGGCGGTGGACGAGCCGCAAATCCTGCGCGCGATAGAATTTTTAAAAGATGAGCGCGCGATTATCGAAACAACCGTGGAACGGGATTTCGTTAGGGTTTTGGAGGGCGGCTGCCAGGTGCCGATCGGCATCAACGCGCGCCTTGAGGGCGAAAATATCCACATCAGCGCGATCGTGGGCCTACCCGATGGCAGCGAGAGTATCCGTCAAAGCATCGTCGTGCAAAAATCTCAATACCAAAGCGTAGGCGCGGAGCTCGCGTGCGCTTTTATCGAAAAGGGCGCAAAGCAGCTCCTCGCGCGCGCTGAAGCGATGGCGAGCCTATAAAAGGCGAAATTTGCGGAATTTTAAAATTTCTAGAATTTATGGACTTTTTAAATTTATAAAATTTCCAAAGGTTAAATTTTGAGCTTATTTAGATTTTTTAAAACAGCGGGATTTTCAAAAATTTTTGCCTCGCTCATACTTTGTGCAAGCTGCGCGTTAAACCTAAACGCGAGCTCTAACGAAGAGCTCGTCCGCTCGCTATTTAGCGACGCAAACTTCGATAAAAATCTTTATTTCAAAGGCGAGATGAGAAGCTATTTAAAGCGTAAATTCTACGCGGCGGATAACTATAGCGAAATCACGGTCGCTCCGCTTGGACGCAGCGACGAATTTAGCGAGATTTTTCACGTATTTTTGGGCTCCAAAGAGAAGCACTTCGATCTTTACGTCTATACTAAAGAGGACGGGATATACGCCGTGCGAGTTTTAGCGCAAACCGCCATTATTGAAGCTATCGTAAGCGAATATGAAAAATTTAACGAGGCGCAAAAACGCGAATTTGAGCAAAGAACCGATGCGGATATCGTAAATTTAAAGCTAATCTTAGCGCCCGATAAAGAGCTTATGGAGTTTGGGAAACAAAACTTAGCGGCATTTGAAAAAATTTACGAGCTTTACGCAGGGCGGCGAGTCCGAGCGCGTAAAGGCGGAGATCAAAAGCCTGCATCTCTCTCACGCCGAGACGGAGGGCAAAAGATTTATGCTGCTTATCGGCGAAATCACCGATAATTCCGTGGGCTTTTTGCGGGTGCAAGATGAAGCGGATCTGCCGCAAATGAGTCCTAGCGAGTTTATAATGATAGAAAAAATTGCGCCGAATTGGTATCTTTTTAAAACCACATAAAAAGCCGCGCCGCAAGCGTGTTTGAAGCTTCGCGGCGATCTAAATTTAAAAGCGTTACCCGCGCCTTAACTATACCGCCGATCAAAAATCGCGCGAATTTTAAATTTAAAAAGACGATCTGTAAATTCCGCACGCCGTAAATTTTTAAAGAATTTTAAAATTTTTTGAAGTCTAAATTTAAACAAAGCGTCGCCAAAGCGCACCTCGTCTCACTAAATTTAGAATCAAAAGGCGAGATGGCGCAGCCTTAAACGCCACCCGGCTTAGACTTGAACTGCGCAAAGTCCACTCCCGTCGCGTCTAAAACCGCTCGCGAATAAAAATAGAGGCTGTAAAATAGCTCATCGTCGTAAAAATGCTCCTCCCAGCGCACCTCGTCGTCCTCATCGCTCTGCGGCCACAGATATTTTTCCGCAAGCATATCCGAAAACCTCGCCAGCGGCGCTACGTGCGAGATCTTATCGGCATCATCGCAAATCTCAATCATAAACGCAAAAAACCTGCCGAGCTGAGCCGCGATAAAGCCTGCCGCATCATTTTGCCGGCTTTTATCCGCATTTCTATCCGCCGCGTTCTGATTATTTCCGCCGATTTCGTCTGCCGCGGCGTTTTGATTATTTTTATTCGCGTTTTTGCCCGCAGCCGCCCGCGCCTGCGTAAAAATGCGCGCCAAAAACAGCAGCGCAAAAGGGGTTGCGTGCCAAAACGTGCTTTGATGCTCTATCTCATTAAAAATCTTGTTAAGCGCATCCTGAAGGGCTTTAATATCAAATTTCTCCAGCTCGCTCGCATCCGAGCTCTTATCCGCTGCGCTCGTTTTAAATTTACTCGCCTGGCTCGCTTTAAATTTTATCGCCGCGTTATCCGCACTTTTAGATTCTGTCTCGCCACACTTCGCCGCGTTCGTTTCAAGCTCCGCTTCTTCGCCCGCTTTAAATTTCGCCGCCTCGTTATCCGCCTTTTTAAATTTAGACTCGCTCTTTTGCGCTAAATTTATGGAATTTTGCGCCGCGCTGCATCTTGCCGCATCCGTAGAATTTTGCCCTGCTCCGGGCTTGCTTTTTAGATTTTGCTCGTCACTCAAGCCGTGCGTCGCATCACAAGTTTCGATTGCCCGCGCGAGTTTTTTAAAAATTTCGGGGAATTCGCTCGCCCTGCCGTAAGCGGTCGTGAGCCTGCTCCACGGCACGTCCTGCACTTTTAAATTTGCGATATATTTCAAATTTTGCTCATTCATTCGCGCCCCTTGTAAATATTTTTAAATTTAAGCCTCGCGAGCCGCTAAAATCTACGCTCTCGGTTCAAATTTAGCCTCTTTTGCACGCAAATTTAAACCGAATCCAGGCGCAAATTCTACCTCGTAAGCTCCCTGCTATGCTCGATTAAATCCTCAATCTGCTCGCGCGGCACCGCATCAAGGCAGACGCTGATCCAGTGCTTTTTATTCATATGATAGGCTGCAAAAATTCCTTTTCCGTCACGCAAAATTGCCGCCAAATCAGGCGAAACTTTTAAATTTATCACGTCGCTTGAGCCGGGAAGTGCGCGACCGAACTTTTCATTAGCAAGCCCGCGCATCAAAAGCGCAAACCACTTGCGCTTCCCTCCTGCGTGACGAAAAACCGCAAAATTGGGATATTCATCCCACAGATACTCGCCAGCCGCGCCGTAGCGCTGCTTCATTAGTTTTAGGGCGCTGCTGAAGTTCATTCTCGTTCCTTGATATCGATCTTTTCTTTGCGCAATCGCGCCAGCCACTCATCCAGCGTCTTTTCAAAGCCGATCCCCTTGCTTTCGTAAAATTTCGCCGCCTCGCTCATATAGGCCTGCTCGACCCAACCGCCGAAGTCGTGCGGGTATTTGTAGTCCGCTATCTGCTTGTCGGAGTTGATGAGATAGCGCGGCGTAGGCAGCGGAGCAGCGGAGCGGACGAACTTCAAAGCGGCGTTGATGCCCAAATACGCGGCATTTGATTTGGGGCTGTGCGCCAGATAGATCGCGCATTGTCCTAAGATAATGCGAGCTTCGGGATAGCCGATCTTGCTGACGGCAGTTAGCGTGCTAGTAGCGATATTTAGGGCATTTGGATTAGCATTGCCAATATCCTCACTAGCTAAAATCACCATCCTACGCGCGATAAAATCCGCGCTCTCGCCCGCATCTATGAGCCTCGCGACATAATACAGCGCGGCGTCGGCGTCGCTTCCGCGCAGGCTTTTTATCATCGCGCTAGCAAGCTCATAATGCAGATCGTCGCTGCTAACGCCCGCAGCTACGGCATTTGCACGCAGCGTGCGAAGCGTATCCAGCGTAATGGCGCTGTCTGCCAAAAGCGCAAATTCCAGCAAATTTAACATACTCCTCGCATCGCCGCTGCTGGAGTTCAGCAGGTATTTTCGCGCCTCCTCGTCCATCTCAAAACCGATCTCGCCCTGCACCCGCGACAAAAGCGCCTCCAAATCCTCGTAACTAAGCGGTTCGAACTCAAAGATCATCGAGCGCGAGCGGATGCCGCTGCTTAGCACGAACTGCGGATTTTCCGTCGTCGCACCGATGATGATCGCGGCGTAGTTCTCCATCGGGATTAGCAGCACCTCCTGCTGCGTCTTGCTGAGGCGGTGGATCTCGTCGATGAAAATGAGCGGCTTGATGAGCGAGCCGGCGTGCGAGGATAGAATTTTGCGGATATCCTCGACCTTCAGGCTCGTGGCGTCAAGCTCGTAAAAATCGTAGTTCAGCTCGCTTGCGATCACGCGCGCCATCGTCGTTTTGCCGCTGCCTGCGGCGCCAAAAAATATACTGTGCGGGATGCTGCCTGCAGCGACGAATTTTTTAAAAACCGCTACGATCTTGCCCTGCCCCACGATCTGCTCTAAGCTTTTGGGGCGAAATTTCAAGCTCAAACTCATTTTGCAACCTTAAAAATTTTGCCCCGATAATAGCGTTTTTATGATTAAATTTTGAAATTCGGCTAAATTTAAAGAGCGGTTTGGGTTTTATACGGCGAGGATTTGAAATTTATGCACGGCGCGGGCTTGGAATTTTAGCCGCGAAAGCGAGCTTAAAAATTTCAGCAGAATTTTAAAATTTTATGCCGCGCGTGCGGACGGCGATATAAAATTTTGCTGAGTACAGATCGCGCAGATTTGGCGAGCTTAGCAGTTTTAAAATTTAATGCCCTGCGTTGCGCGGTCGCGCCGTCATACATAGCGCCCCCAAAATCAGCTTGGCACGCAAGATGAAATTTTAAAATTTAGCCCTATTTTAGGGCTAAATTTTATCTCGCGACGAGCCGCTAAATTAGCAAATCAATAAATCGCAAAATCGGCGAAGCTAAAAAATCGTTGCGCTCTCATAAAATCATCGCGCAACCATTGCAATAATCGCCTCGCCCGCGCAGAAACTATCGTATTAATTCTCGCGCCTACGTAACGCGAAAATGCAAAATATAGTCGCGCATTGTCGCAATAACCCGCGCAATCGCGCAAAACTCATCGTGCCAATTTCGGCGCCTGCGTAAAATTTAATCTCGCGAAGCTGCACGTCTGCGTAAAATGCGTAAAATTACCGCGCTAACGCCGCACTGGCGCAAAACCGCCGTCTATTTGAAAAGCTCGGTAGAAAGGTACCTTTCGCCGGTATCGCAGAGGATCGTAACGATCACTTTGCCCTTGTTTTCGGGCTTGGCGGCGATACGGGCGGCAGCATAAACGTTCGCACCGCTTGAAATGCCCACGAGCAGGCCCTCTTTTTGCGCCAGCTGTCTGGCCGCGGCGAATGCATCGTCGTTCTCAACGCTCAAAAAGCCGTCGATGACGCTTCTATCAAGATTATCAGGGATAAAATTTGCGCCGATGCCCTGTATTTTATGCCCGCCCGCACTGCCGCACGTAAGAAGTGGCGAGCTAGCAGGCTCCACGCCGTAGGCTTTGAGGTTTGGATTTTTAGATTTTAAAAATTTCGCCGTGCCGCTGAGCGTGCCACCGGTGCCAAATCCCGCGACTAAAATATCTACCTTGCCGCCGCTTTGCTCCCAAATTTCAGGTCCAGTGCTTTGAAAATGCGCCTTTGGATTGCTTGGGTTATCAAACTGGCTCGGGATAAAGCTATTTGGGGTACTCGCAGCCAGCTCATTTGCCCTATCTACCGCGCCTTTCATTCCGAATTTTGGATCGGTTAGTTCGATTTTAGCCCCGAATGCGGCGATGAGCTTTTGGCGCTCGATACTCATCGAGCTTGGCATCGTTAGAATGAGCTTCATACCGAGCTTTGCTGCGATCATCGCAAGCCCTACGCCCGTGTTTCCGCTGGTAGGCTCTATCAAAACGCTATTTTTATCGATCTTGCCCGAGCTTAGCGCGTCTTTTACGATCTGCCACGCGATGCGATCTTTGACCGAGTGGCTCGGATTTAAAAATTCCGCCTTGGCTAGGATGAGGGCATTTTTGCCAAACGTATTGATTCTGACTAACGGAGTATTGCCGATGAGCTCCGTAACATCGTTTGCTATTTTCATATTTTTCCTTTAAATGCTGAAATTTAAATACTGGACGCTTCGCGCCATCATCTCCTCGTAGCTGCTTAGAGGCTCGTTAAATATCTCTGCCAGCTTAACGTCGAATTTCTCAAAAAACGCCCGCAGTCCGGGATCGCTCATCTGAATGCTAGTCATCCGCAGATCCTTTTCAAGAGCGGTAAAAATTTCACCGAAAGTAATCTCGCTAGCATCTCTGGCTAGATGGTAACCGCCGTTTTTACCTTTGATGCTACACACTAGCTTTTCGTTTCTAAGGGTATTTAGAATTTGCTCCAAATAATTCTTAGAAACTCCCGTACGCTCGGCGATCTCTTTTATACTTATCGGCGCTACTTCGCTAGCTTTGGCGATCTGCAAAATCGCAGCCAGCCCATAAACGCCCTTTGTGCTTAAAAGTGCCATTATTTCAGTGCCTCACTAAGATCGGAAATCAAATCATTCGCGTCCTCTATACCCACGCTTAGGCGGATTAAGCTCGCAGGCACGCCAGCGCGGTTTAGCTGCTCCTCGTTTAGCTGCGAATGCGTCGTGCTCGCAGGATGAGTGATGATCGACTTCGTATCGCCGATATTCGCTACGACGGAGAAAATTTTAACCTTGCTAACCGCCTTTAGCGCTGTTTCTTCGCTATCTACGATGAAGCTCATCAGACTGCTTGCATAGCCGTTTTTAAATTTTGCTTTGATTGCGGCATTAAACGGCGAGCTTGCAAGCCCCGGATAATTGACCTGCTTTACCTTCGGATGATTTTGCAAAAATTCTGCGATCTTTAGCGCGTTTTGCGAGTGTTTTTGCATACGAAGCGGCAGTGTTTCAAGCCCCTGGATGAGCTGAAACGCGTTAAACGGCGATAGAGTCGCACCAATATCGCGAAGCAGGGACAAGCGAATCCTAAGCGTGTAAATGTCGAAATTATCTACTAAATCCGCATAAACTAAGCCGTGGTAGCTCTCATCAGGCTCGTTGAAATGTGCGTAACGCGGATTGCCTTTGAGTTTGGAATTTAATTCTTTGCCCGCAACGATCGCACCTGCAATGCTAAGCCCCTGTCCGCTTATGTATTTGCTAGCGCTGTGGATTACGACATCGGCGCCGTCATCAAGCGGATTGTAAAGCGCAGGGCTCGGGATCGTGTTATCCGCAATCGTTACTACGCCGTACTTATTTGCGATTGTAGCTATTTTAGCGGTATTTGCAACTGAAATTTGAGGATTTGAAAGCGTCTCAAAAAAGATCACTCTAGTTTTATCGTCGATTAACCCTTCCAAATTATCTGCCGTTTCGGAGTCAAAAATCCTAGCCTCGATGCCAAAGCGCTTGATCGTGTGCGCCAAAAGCGTAGTTGCGCCACCGTAAATTTTCTCGGCGATGATGATATTTTCGCCCGCTGCGGCTAAATTTGCCACCGCAAAAAATATCGCTGCCTGCCCGCTAGAGACCGCGATTGCAGCTTTGCCGTTTTCCAGTGCCGCAAGTCGCGCCTCAAAAACATCAGTAGTAGGATTTGTCAAACGCCCATAAATCGGCCCTAGATCACGCAGCGCGAAGCGATCGGCAGCCTTTTTGCTAGAACCGAAGTTAAACGCGGTGCTTTGATAAATGGGAACAGCCATCGTGCCGTAGCCGGCGACGGAGTCGTAACCGAAATGAGTTGCGAGGGTTTCTTTTTGCATTTTCGTCCTTTGTAAAAAATTTGACGAATAATAGCTAAATTTTAAAATAAAGTCAAGTATTTTTATATGATTTTAAAATGCCTATAATACAGGATTTTACAAAGCGCTCTAATGCGCGGATATAT
>CAJPSJ010000085.1 GCA_905373295.1 uncultured Campylobacter sp.
AAATTTACAATCTACAGAAATGAAAATTTATGGATTGATTTATTTGGAGCTAAAGTTCGAGTTTAAATTTCGGCTCGTAAAGCGGGTTAAATTTTAAGTGCTGTTTTAAAATTTAAGAAGCGCCGGGGGTTGGCGATAAAGTTATCGCCGCGCCCTAGCGCTCTTTAAGCTTAGCCGTTGCGCTTTTTAATGATCTCTTCGCCGACGTTCTTAGGAACCTCGTCGTAGTGATCAAATTCCATCGAATAGGTAGCGCGACCCTGCGTCTGAGAGCGCAGATCGGTCGAGTAACCGAACATCTCAGAAAGCGGGCAAAACGCGTCGATGATCTTGTTACCGCCGCGCTCACTCATGTTATTGACCTGTCCGCGGCGCTTGTTTAGATCGCCGATGACATCGCCCATATACTCCTCAGGGGTTTCTACCTCGACCTTCATCATAGGCTCCAAGATCACGGCACCTGCTTTTCTAGCGCCCTCTTTAAAGCCCATAGAAGCGGCAAGTTTGAATGCCATTTCAGAGCTGTCGACTTCGTGGTAGCTTCCGTCATAGACAGTTACACGCACGTCCTCAACCGGGTAGCCCGCCAAAACGCCGTTTTGCATCGCCTCTTGGCAGCCCTTATCGACTGCAGGTATGTATTCTTTCGGAATCGCGCCGCCTTTGATATCGTTTACGAACTCATATCCGGTGCCAGGCTCCAAAGGCTCTAGGCGCAAAAATACGTGACCGTATTGACCGCGACCGCCCGATTGCTTGGCGTATTTGTACTCCTGCTCGACCGTTTTGCGGATAGTCTCGCGATATGCGACCTGCGGCTGTCCGACCTCGGCCTCGACTTTAAATTCTCTAAGCATTCTATCTACGATGATCTCGAGGTGTAGCTCGCCCATTCCCGAAATGATAGTTTGTCCGCTCTCTTCGTCGGTCGCGACCCTAAAGCTCGGATCTTCTTGCGCCAATTTTTGAAGCGCGATACCCATTTTTTCTTGATCGGCTTTGGTTTTAGGCTCCACTGCTACGCTAATAACCGGATCAGGAAATTCCATACGTTCTAAAATTACTTTATCTTTTTCGCTAGCTAGAGTATCGCCCGTAAGAGTGTCTTTAAGACCCACAACGGCGCCGATCTCGCCCGCATATAGCTCTTTGATCTCTTCGCGTTTATTCGAGTGCATCCTTAGCAAGCGTCCGATGCGCTCTTTTTTACCCTTGCCGGTATTTACGACGTAGCTGCCGCTTTCCAAAACGCCGCGATAAACGCGTACAAATGTAAGCTGACCTACGAAAGGATCGGTCATAATCTTAAATCCAAGACCCGCGAACTCGCCCTCGTCGGTAGAACTTACGTGAACCTCGCTGCCGTCCTCATACTGACCCTTAATCGCAGGCACTTCATCAGGCGCAGGTAGATAATCTACGACCGCATCTAGCAAAGGCTGCACGCCTTTATTTTTAAACGCGGTACCGCATAGCATAGGAAAAAAGCTTAGGCTTAAGCAGCCTTTCTTGATGCCCTTTTTAATCTCTTCTACGCTTAGCTCTTCGCCGTTAAAATACTTCTCCATCAAAGCTTCATCAGTCTCTGCTACCGCCTCAATCATCTTGTCGCGATATTCCTGTGCTTTTTCTCGTAACTCGGCAGGAATTTCAACGATCTCAGGAGCAGAAGGACCCTTGCTGTCATCCCAAACGAGCGCCTTCATAGTAACCAAATCTATAACACCCTTGAAATCATCCTCTGCGCCGATCGGAATTTGAATCGGAACTGGATGAGCCTTGAGCCTATCTTTTACCTGCCGTTCGACATTATAGAAATTTGCGCCGACGCGGTCCATTTTATTTACGAAAATAATGCGCGGAACATGGTATTTATTCGCTTGACGCCAAACGGTCTCGCTTTGAGGCTGAACGCCGCCTACAGAGCAAAATACTGCTACCGCACCATCTAAAACGCGCATCGAGCGCTCGACTTCGATAGTAAAGTCAACGTGGCCCGGGGTGTCTATCAAATTTATCTGATGATTATTCCAAAAGCAGGTCGTTGCCGCAGACGTAATAGTAATGCCACGCTCGCGTTCCTGCTCCATCCAGTCCATAGTAGCGGCGCCCTCGTGAACCTCGCCAATCTTATGGCTCATACCGGTAAAAAATAGAATTCTTTCGCTTGTGGTCGTCTTTCCGGCGTCGATGTGAGCGGCAATACCGATATTTCTAACCATATGTAAAGGGGTTTTTCTTGCCATGATGCCCTCCTACCAACGATAATGCGCGAAAGCTTTGTTGGCTTCCGCCATCTTGTAGGTGTCTTCTTTCTTTTTAAATGAAGAGCCTTTAGAATTTGCGGCGTCCATAAGCTCGTAAGCCAGGCGCTCTATCATTGTGCGCTCGCTTCTTTTTCTCGCAAAAGAGATGATCCAGCGAATAGCTAGAGCCTGCTGGCGAGCCGGCCTGACCTCGATCGGAACCTGATAAGTTGCGCCGCCTACGCGACGAGACTTAACTTCCATTAAAGGCTTAACGTTATCGATGGCATCGTTAAAAATTTCGATACCTTTCTTCTCGCCGCCTTTATTGTCGATGAAATTTAAGGCGCCGTACATAATCTCGGTAGCGACGCTCTTTTTGCCGTCGAACATAAGCGAATTAATAAATTTTGTGATTACTTTGCTGTCATAAATCGGATCAGGCATAACTTCCCTAACGGGAGCTTTTCTTCTTCTCATTTTATTCCTTCAAATTTTAAAATTTTACTCAAACTCGGCAAAATCTAGTGCCGGTCTGTTTAGGCCAAACTATTTTTTAGGTCGTTTAGCACCGTATTTTGATCTTGCAACGGTTCGTTTCGCAACGCCTGCAGTATCTAGCGCACCGCGGACGATGTGGTATTTAACGCCCGGTAGGTCCTTTACGCGACCGCCACGAACTAGCACAATGGAGTGCTCTTGTAGATTGTGACCTTCACCGCCGATATAGCTGATGACTTCAAATCCGCTAGTAAGCCTTACTTTGGCAACTTTACGAAGCGCAGAGTTTGGCTTTTTAGGGGTCGTGGTGTAGACCTTAGTGCAAACTCCTCTTCGTTGAGGGCAATTCTTTAGCGCCGGAGACTTCGATTTCTCGGTAATCTTCTTGCGCTCTTTTCTGACCAATTGATTTATGGTTGGCACATCTTTCCTTTCACAAAAATTTATTCAAAAAGATTTGGATTATACTTTGTTTAAACTTACAGAAACGTAAATTTAACTAAATTTTAATCTCTAATCAGTACAAACTCTCCGCCGCCGCAGATCACTAAGCAGATCGCAGCAGAAAGATACAGATATATGATTTCCAGCTCAAATCCGCCCACGCCGGTAAGCGCGCTCAACGGAGTGTGTAGGACATATATTATCATGAGCACGTTTGCGATCACAAGCAGAGCGCCTATGCGGCAAAATACGCCTATGATTATCATCGCTGGCGCCAGCACCTCGCCTATGTATGCACCGTAAGCCACTAAATCCGGAATTCCTCTGGCTACCAGCATCGATTTTACGCCGTCTATGCCGTGAGTAAGTTTAAAAATTCCGTGCATTAAAAGACAAACTCCAAACCCCAACCTGATAAACAACAGACCGAAATTTATGTTGATCATATTCATGTTTCATCCTTTAAATTTAGGGCTTGCGCCCTAAATTATTTTTTAAGTTTAACTTCCTTGTCTTTATACAAACCGGTTCCGACCGGAATTATTCGACCTAAAATTACGTTTTCTTTTAAGTCCTCCAATCGGTCAAATTTACCCGCGATGCTAGCCTCCGTTAAAACCTTCGTAGTCTCTTGGAAAGACGCTGCCGAAATGACGCTATCGCTTCCTACTGCGGCGCGAGTTACGCCCAGCAGTACGGACTCTGCAATCGCAGGCTCGCCACCAATTTTCATAATGCGCTCGTTTTCTTCTCTAAATCTGCGGCGGCTAATCAGATCGCCCACGATTAGCTGAGTATCGCCGCTATCGACGATTCGGACCTGGCGGAGCATCTGTGATACGATGATCTCGATATGCTTGTCGCTGATGACAACGCCTTGAGAGCGGTAAACCTGTTGAATTTCGCTTATCAGATAATAATGCAGCGCTTTTTCGCCTAAAATTCTAAGCACGTCGTGCGAGCTGATAACTCCGTCGGTAAGCTTCTCGCCTGCGTGGACGAACTCGCCATTTCGCACTTGGATCTGGCGGCTTTTATCGATTAGATACTCGGCGCTCGTTCCGTCCTCGCCCTCTATTATAATGCGCTCTTTCGCGCGCAAAGCCTTATCGAAGCGGACGGTTCCGTCGATGTCTGCGATGATCGCGGTATTTTTTGGACGGCGCGCCTCAAATAGCTCCGATACGCGCGGCAAACCGCCGGTGATATCTTTTGATTTCGCAGCAGCTTTCGGCGTCCTAGCCAAAATATCTGCAATCGCTACCTGATCGCCTTTATTCGTAAAAATCGCGGTCTTCGGCCCTAGGTTGTATTTGATAGGCTCGCCCTTGCTAGGAGTTACGACGATGGCCGGTTTAACGCCTTGAGGCAGATACTCGTTGATGACCAAGCGGCTCTGGCCGGTAGTCTCGTCATATTGCTCCGTGGCGGTATATCCAGGCTCGATATCCTCAAAGCTAATCTTACCCTCGCACTCTGCGGCCACAGGGATGGAATACGGATCCCACTCCGCAATGATCAAGCGATCGTCTTTTTTAGGCTTAGCGATAAGATCTTCGCTTTTTACTACGCTATTATCATCATAGGTAATGACAGATTCGCGCGGTATGTAGTGGCGGATCGCCTCTCTGCCGTTTTCATCGGAGATGACTACGTACATACCCTTCTCACTTACGACGTGACCTTTTTTGATATCTCTTAGCCTCTCTAAATAATCGCCCTTTAGGATGAAATACTTAAGCGTACCATTTGCTCCCGCTTTGATCTTTTGGGTTACCGGCTCGCCGTCTTTGACGCGAAGTTCGCTGGCAAACGGAATTCGAGTAGGGATATTCCAGTCTTCTTTTATAACCTCTACTAAACTATCATTTTCTCCAACGGTTTCGCCGTCTTTAAATACGATGTAGAATTTCCCCTCAACTTTACCGCTTACACCTGCAAGCTCGGTAGGCTTGGCTAGATCATGGCGTCGGATAGTATATCTAAATTCCTCCTTCTTACCCTTTAGCATTATATTTACGTCGTCGTGAGTTATATCGATGCTTACCTTGCCGGTAATTGGAGCTTTAATCTTTGGCTCGACCAAAAGCACCGCGGCGTTTCTACGGTTCATCACGATATTTTTGCCGCCGTTTTCATAGGTCTTGACATTGTAATATCTGATAAAGCCCTCTTTATCGGCGATTACTTGACGATCTTGCTGCTCGGTAGATGCAGTACCGCCGGCATGGAAGGTTCGTAGCGTAAGCTGCGTGCCCGGTTCGCCGATTGATTGCGCAGAGATGATACCGACCGCTTCGCCCGGTTTTACTAGCTTGCCCTCGCCTAAATTTACGCCGTAGCACTTCGCACAAACCCCTTTTTCAGCCTTACACGTAATCGGCGTGCGGATACTTACGGATTTGATGCCGGCATCGACTATGGTGCGTACCTCATTAACGCCTAGAAGCGTGCCTTCAGTAAATAAAATTTCATTCGATACCGGATCAATCACATCCGAGCTTAGCACCCTGCCCATAATCCTATCGGCTAGGCTTTCGATCTGGGTTCCGTTTTCTACGATCTCGGTAACCTCGATACCCTCGTGCGTACCGCAGTCATGCATCGTAACCCTGACGTTTTGTGCGACGTCGATCAGCTTTCGCGTTAGATATCCCGCATTTGCGGTCTTGAGCGCAGTATCGGCAAGACCTTTACGCGCGCCGTGAGTCGAGATGAAGTACTCGTTTACGTTCAGACCCTCTCTAAAATTTGAAGTGATCGGCGTCTCGATGATCGAGCCGTCGGGCTTACTCATCAGACCTCTCATACCCGCTAGCTGCTTGATCTGCTCCGCGCTACCTCGCGCGCCGCTATCGGCCATCATATAAATCGAGTTAAAACCGTCCTTATCCTTCTCCATCATCTTCATCATCTCATCGGCTAGCTTCTTGCTGGTGCTGGTCCAGATGTCGATCGTTTTATTATAGCGCTCGCCGTCGGTTAGCAAGCCCGCGCCGTATTGATTCTGAACCTCTCTAACCTGCTTTTTAGCCTCTTCGACGAGGCTTGCTTTGGACTTCGGCACGATGATATCCGAAACGGAGATCGAAACGCCCGCTTTAGTCGCGGATTCAAAGCCTAAATTTTTAAGATTATCCAAAAATTCCGCGCTTATCTCAAGGCCGCCGTTTTTATAGACGTAATCGACAAGCTCGGCGATATCCTTTTTCTTCATAATCTTATTCCAAAGATGATCCGGAATAAAGCTAGGCAGGATCGATTTGATGATCAAGCGGCCCGCGGTCGTAAAGATAATGCGGCGATCGATCATCGTTTTGATTTTAGCGTGGATGTCTAGGGCATTTGCCTCCACGGCGAGCATTACTTCATCGACGTTTGCAAAAATTTTATTTGTTCCTTTTGCACCCGGCTTTTCGAGGCTTAGATAATAAATTCCTAAAACCATATCCTGGCTAGGCACCGCGACAGGCTTTCCGCTCGCAGGAAGCAAGATGTTCATCGAGCTAAGCATTAAAATTTTACATTCCGCGATCGCCTCTTGGCTAAGCGGCACGTGCACCGCCATCTGATCGCCGTCGAAGTCCGCGTTGAACGCGGCGCAGACTAGCGGATGCAGCCTGATCGCCTTACCCTCGACGAGCACCGGATGAAACGCCTGAATAGACATCTTATGAAGCGTCGGCGCGCGGTTTAGCATAACCGGGTGATCTTTAACGACCTCCTCCAAGCACTCCCAAACTTCATTGATCCTATTTTCGATCATCTTTTTAGCCTGCTTGACGGTCGTAGCATAGCCCTTCTCTTGCAGGCGTGCGATTAGATGCGGCTTGAATAGCTCAAGCGCCATCGTCTTAGGCAGACCACACTGATCCATGCGTAAATTTGGACCTACGACGATGACGGAGCGACCCGAAAAATCCACGCGCTTGCCAAGTAAATTTTGTCGGAAGCGACCTTGTTTACCTTTAATGATCTCGCTTAGAGATTTAAGCGGTCGCTTATTAGCGCCCTTCACGGCATTGGCGCGACGTCCGTTGTCAAAAAGCGCGTCCACCGCCTCTTGAAGCATTCGTTTCTCATTACGGATGATGATCTCGGGCGCGTCGAGCTCCATCAGCCTTTTGAGCCTAGAATTTCGATTGATGACGCGGCGGTATAGATCATTTACGTCAGAAACCGCAAATTTTCCGCCCTCGAGGCTAACAAGCGGGCGTAGATCGGCAGGTAGCACGGGAAGATTCGTAATCATCATCCACTCGGGCTTATTGCCGGAATTTAAAAAGCTCTCGACGACCTTTAGACGCTTGACGATAGTTTTTTTCTTCGCTTCGGAATTCGTATTTTCCATCTCCTGCTTAAGCGTGGATAAAATTTCGACCAAATCAAGCTCGGCTAGCATATCGCGGATCACCTGACCGCCCATTTTAGCGACGAAGCCCGTCTGCGAAAAGCGCTCTTTTAGGCTCTGATACTGCTCCTCATTTAAAACATCGTATTTCTCGACCTTTTTAGAATTTTCGTTATCGTAAAACGCCTCGCCTGCACTTTCTACGATATACGCCTCGTAGTAAAGCACGCGCTCGAGATCTTTCATCTTGATGTTTAGCAGCGTACCGATGCGGCTAGGCAAGGAATTTACGTACCAAATATGCGCTAC
>CAJPSJ010000086.1 GCA_905373295.1 uncultured Campylobacter sp.
CCTTTAATCCCCCTCCCCCTACGACGCTTTTATGGTGGCGACATAGCTTTGCTTGCGCAAAGCGTCGCAGGTTTAAATTTGAGTTTTCAAGATACGGGTCTCGGTAACTCAAATTTGCAAATTTGAACGTAAAACGATAAGGCGAAGTATCGCGAGATGATTTTTCGAGTTTTCTACTTCGTAAGCTCGCAGCTGCAAGCAGAAGAAGCAAAATTGAGCGTGCGCTAGGCATATAGCCTGCGGAGCGAAAATTTTGCGAAATCTCGAAAAAGCGCTCGCGAGGCAAGCCGCAAAAGGCTAAATTTTAACAGCCAAGCTCACGCTAAATATCCCATCCCCATCTATCCATTCACGCACCTTTTTAAAGCCTGCCTTTTCCACGAGCTGATCCATCTCGGCCTGGCTGCGGCGGCGCATGATCCACGCAGCGCCCTGCCTGTGACTGGATAGAGCGCGCGCGATCATCTCGAGCTGCGGGTGCCACGGCTGGTTGGTGCAGATGAGGTAACCGCCGCTTTTTACGCTGCTTGCAAAGCCTTGTAACGCGGTGCGCACGACCGAGTTATCTGGGAAAAGTTCAAACAGCCCCGACACGACGCCAAGCGTATATGCGCCCTGCAGGCCCTCGTAGCTAGCGGCATCAAACGCATTTGCCTGCGTAAAGCTCGCGACGTCCTCCAGTCCGCGCTCCTTTATCATTTCGCTGCCAGCTTTTACGTTTATGTCGCTGTAGTCGCGTAGCGTTATGCGCTCAAATTTATGCCCCTGCGCGGCGTCTAGTATGTATCTGCCGTGCCCCGAGGCGATGTCTAGCAGTCGTAGCGGCTCGCCTCGCTCCTGCAGCTTTGCTACGGCTTGGTCGATGGCTAGCTTGATATTTCGCTTGCGCTCTCTGATACCGCGCCAGCCGATGGCGTTTAGGTAAAATTTGTCGATAAATTTGAAAAATTTATTCGCCCCTTGCGGCTCGTTTCGATAAACGTAATCAAGCGTACTGCCGCTATCGTAGCCCGTGTTTTCGCCTATCTTTAGCCCGCCGACCCACGGCGAAACCGCCTGCATAAATACCCGCTGAAATTTAAATCGCAAATTTTTCGGGCTAAATCTCGGCAGCGGCGTAGCCAGCCTATCGGCCTCCTCGCGGCTAAAGCCGTATTCGTCCGCATGCGTGCAGTCCACCTCGCTAAAAGGCGCGCTAAAGCGCTCGCCGACAAACTCGCGCACGATCTCAAATGCCCTCTCCCGCTCGCTCTCGCCCAGCGTATCGTGGTAAAATCCTTCTAAAATCTCGCGCCTTTTTACCCGCGCGCCAAGAGCATTGTAAAACTCGTGCTGCGGGGCGTGCTCCACGACCCAATCATCGCCCGAGGTCAGCAGTAGCGTAGGCGTCGTGATCGCGGCGGCATCCGAAACCACGCGCTGCGCCGCCTCGTAAAGCCCAAGCAGTATGCGCACCGAGATCGCGCGAGTGATGAGCGAGTCGGCGTCGTAGCTGGCCTGACGCTCCTTGTCGTGCGTGAGATAGTGCGCCTTGACGTAGCTGTTTACGAAAAAATTTCCGCGCGAGGAGTAGAGCGCCTTTAGCCCGGCTCTAGCAAACGGTACGTAAAGCTTCACGCTAAACGCGGGACTAGCCAGCACCGCGCAGCGAACGCGAGGAGCGTAGTCGTGCAGCCACGCCGAGACCAGCACCGCGCCCACGCTCTGGGCTATCACGGCTAGATTTTGCGTCTCAAAGCCAAATCTCTGCTCGATATGCGCCACAAACTCGTCCACGTCGGCGATGAGGCGGCCGATACCCGGCGCGTCGCCCCGCTCGCCCTCGCTCCTGCCGTGTCCGCGCTGATCCCAGGCAAAATAGCTAAAACTCTCATCCGCCAAGCCGTCCGCCACGTGCGTCGTCCTGCCCGAGTGCTCGTGTCCGCGGTGAAATATCGCTACGGCTTTGGCATTCGGCGCGGCTTTAAATTTGAGATTTTGTTCGGCGTTTTCGCTCAAATTTGACGCGCCGCATTTGCTAGCTTCGTTTAAATTTGAGTCCAAATTTTCGCCGCCGTTTGGTAAATCTGGTCCCTCAAATTTGCCTTCGCCGCTTAAATTTAGCTTCATATTTTCATCAGCGTCGCCTGTTTGCTCGTCGGTCAAATTTGACGTTTCGTTTGCGGCTCCGGCGCTTAAATTTGACTCGTCAAATTTGCAGTCCTTGCCGAAATTTACTTCGCCTGCGCCCGGGTTTTCGCACGCTACGTCGCTAGCCAAACGGTATCTGTAAAATATCCTCACCCCGTCGCTCGTTATAAAATAGCTCTCTTTAAACTCCATTTTTTGCCTTTCTTACTTAAATTTATCTGTTTTTTACGCTTATTTTATCCTAAAATGCCCCGTTATCTCGTACTCGTTTAGCACATCCTCCTCCTGCGCGCCAAGCCCGATGTTATGGATCACGAGCGGGGTTTTGCTAGCGGCAAATTTATCCGAAACTATGCCTATATGCGGCCTGCCGTTATCCAGCCGCCACGTCACGATATCGCCTGCTTTAAACTCGCCCTTCGCCTCGTAGCCCTTGCGTTTTAGATAGGTCGCGATGTTTGGTACGCGGCGATGATCGATGTTTTTGTCGGTCTTTTTCGCACCCCAATTTTTTGGATAAGCGCTAAAATTTGCGCTCATATCCTCGTGAATGAGCCGCTGCAGATCGATATCCTGTCCGCGCAGGGCCCTAACTACGACGTCGGTGCAAACGCCCTTTATCATATTCACATCGCCCATCGGATAGGCTAGCCTAGAGTACGAAGGATCGTAAAACAGCGTCCGTCCGACCTGCACTCTAGCGTCTTGCACGAGCTTGTCGGCCGAAAAAGCAAAGGCCAAATTTGCCGCGAGCGCTAAAAGTAAAATTTTGCTCCAAATTTTCATCAAAACCTCACGCGTAAAAATATCTAACTATGTGAAAAAATATCGGCGCCGCAAAGCACAGCGAGTCCATACGGTCAAGCATCCCGCCATGCCCGCTGATCATGTAGCCCCAGTCCTTGACGCCCAGATCGCGCTTGATCGCAGACATAACAAGCCCTCCTAAAAAGCCCATCATACAAACGGCAAGCCCGATGAAAAACGCCCCTACCGCGCCAAAAGGCGTGAGATGATGCAGGCACGCAGCCAGCGCGCTAGCGCTAAGAACCCCTCCCGCAAAGCCGACCACGGTCTTAGACGGGCTGATGCTAGGAGCGATCTTGCGCTTGCCAAAAAGCTTGCCCCAGACGTACTGCAGCACGTCGCTAGATTGCACGACCAGGATCAAAAACAGCATCAGCTCCATGCCGCTGCCGCGCTTAAGATCCAGCAAAAGAAGCGCGGGGATATGCGAGATACAAAACACGCAGATCATCAGCGCCCACTGGATCTTCGTCGAGCGCTCCAAAAAGTATGCCGCATCGCCGCAAATAGCCGCCAAAATCGGTAAAAACAAAAATCCGTAAACCGGTATAAATATCATCGCCATCGCGTACCAATCGGCATATATAAATATATACTGCACGGGCAAAATCACGTAAAAGCACGCCACGAGCGCGATATGATCGCCCCTGCGGATGTAGATGAGCGACAAAAACTCGCGCAAAGCGGCAAAAGATACGAGCAAAAACAAAAATATCACGGCGTTTTTGCCCATATACGTAAATGCAAAAATCACCAAAATCATCGCCCACCAGGCGTTTATGCGCGAGGTCAAATTTGAGACGGTTTTGTTCTCGGCGCCAAATTTAGCCTTTAGGATAAAGGCAACGGTGCTAGAGACGACTAGCACCACGATGAGTCCTAAAAATAGATTTAAGATATGATTTTGCGGGTTCATTTTAGTGTCTTTTGGTTAAATTTGAAGCTAAATTTGACGTCTGTTTTGAAGCGCCCGAGCGAGCTGAATTTACGCGCGTTTGGTTTGCCCTGCGGGCGGCTTGATTGGTTAAATTTTTTACGCGGTTTAAATTTGTGTTTAGGTTAAATTTGATTTGCGGCGAGGCTGGCGTTTTAGCCCGTGTTTCGCGCTCAAATTTGACGTTTTCGGCCGCCGTTTTAAAAGGCTCGCCGTCAAATTTGCCGTAAAAATCGGTCGCAAATTTTCTCTTTTCGTTTGACGGACTTACGGGGCTCAAATTTACCGCCGTCGCCAGAGCCGCCAAATCAGGCTTTGGTTCTATCATTTTGCGTCTCGCTCATCGCTAGCAGCGCGTCTTGCGCCTTTTGTAAAAACTCGCCCTTGCCCTCGCCGCCGTAAAATATCTCCTCGCCCACGATCAGCTCGCAAAGCAGCGGGATAGGCACGAAAAAGCCCTTAGGCAGGACGTTGCGCGCATTTTTGATCCATACGGGCACTAGCGAGACGTCAGGACACTGCTGCGCCAGACGAAATATCCCGCTTTTAAAGGGCTGCAGCGCGAGGTCGTCGTTCATCTTGCGCGTGCCTTCGGGAAAGATAATGAGAGAGTGCGTCCGTAGCGCCTCGCTCATTTGCGCCAGCGCTTCCAGCGGATCTTTGCGGCGACTTATTAGCACCATGTTAAACACGTTTTTAGCAAGAAACCTGCGCACGGACCCGCCCTGCCAATACTCCGCCGCCGCGACGGGACGCACGCGCTTTCTCACGCGATATGGCAGCGAGACGAAAATCAGCAAAAAATCGCCGTGACTAGCGTGATTTGCATAGTAAATTTTAGTGCCCTCGCCGATGTTTAAAAGCTCCTGCGGCGGCCGTACGCCCGTGATAAATATCGTGATACGGCAAAGGATAAAATCAAGCGCTGCAGCTAAAAACTCTTTCATCCTGTATCCTTTTTACTCTTTTACTTTTCAAATTCACTTTTTGCGGCGCCCTCAATTTTGCGGTTGCGTGCGGCAAATAAGCTTCTCGCCCACCTTGCCGAAAACGAGCGTTTAGACATAAATTTGAGGCGATTAAAGCTGATACGGTTTTAAGTAATGCCTACAATTTGCCGCTTTTGCTACTTGCCTTTGATTTCGCCGACTTTGATAAAACGCTCGAAATTAACTAAGCGCATTTTGCGGGCCGCGTCTTTTAAAACGTCTAAATTAAGCGGACAAATTCGTCGCGATATTTTATCCTCGTCTCAAAAAATCTCGTAAATTTAAACAAGTCCAAATTTATAACTATTACGTGCCCGCGCCGAGGCGAGCTTAAAACTTTTGCAATTATATCAAATTTAGACAAATTTACCTTGCGTAGATTTTGGAGATAGCTATTAAATTTATCCTCGTCCGAGTCTCCTTATTCCCCGCTTTTTAGTCCCATCCTCACGCGGTTTGCGCAAGTAAGCGCAAGCAAAAATATCGCGGCGTAAAGTACCCAGCTAAACCGCTCCGGTAGTCGCCCAGATAGCGCATATACCGTACCGATAAGCCCGAATATAAACGCGCGGTCGCTCTTGCCCATAGGCCCGTCGTATCGCCTGCCGCAACCGTGCACCTGCCCTAGGACGCCCAAAAACTCACTCATAAAAGATAGAAAGATAACGAGCGCGATAACGCCCCAGTCAAACGGCGCCACGAAGGCAAACGGCAGATACAGCGCGGCGTCCGAGATGACGTCCGTGGCTTCGTTTAGGTAGCCGCCCAGCGGGCTTTTTTGATTAAACTCGCGAGCCAGCATGCCGTCGATGGCATTTAGCGCCATACGCAAAAACATCCAAACGGGCAACAGAAAGAATAGCGTCGAAATTTCGGCGAATTTTATCAGAAGTCCGCCCAGCAGAACGGAAATGACGCAGGCTGTGATCGTGACTTGATTTGCGCTGACGCCCGCGCCGTGAAGACGTCTTACTAACGGACGAAGTAAATTTTGAAATTTGGGCTTTAACTCGTAAATCGTCATGAGGACTCCGAAAATTTGATTTTCGTATTGTCGCTTAAAAATGCTTGGAGGCAGATTAAATGT
Organism: uncultured Campylobacter sp.; assembly: GCA_905373295.1. Classification (GTDB taxonomy): domain Bacteria; phylum Campylobacterota; class Campylobacteria; order Campylobacterales; family Campylobacteraceae; genus Campylobacter_B. The sequence continues at coordinate 5,948 of CAJPSJ010000086.1, forward strand.
GTGGCCGGCTTTTGTGTGAGCTTTTTAATCGTCGATTTTTAAAAGCATTAGGATGGCGAAATGAACGATGCAAATATGAGTAAAGTATCTCTTCTATCATTGCCGTGATCGGCACTCAATTTTTTTGGTGCAGGCTCGCGACGGCAAAAGTAGTGTTTGCGGCACGATGATAGGCAGCGTGGTAATCTCCATTATGGAAAGCGTACGGTGCAATCATCGCCATATCAGTATCCATCTTTGCTCAATTCCTCTATGCGGGCCGCAAAAATTTATAAATCGCATGGAATTTCGTCGCGGTAGGTTTCAAACTTCGCTCTCCGCCGCAAATATAATAGACCTTGTCGCGAAAATTCTAAATCATAGCGGCGCCGAGCCGGGAAGAGTACTTTTAAATTTTAAAATTCCGCGGCGGCGCAAAGCCTCCGTATTCGCGGATTTAAGGTCAAATTTAGGATTTAATCTTGCCAGATATTTTCGTTTAATTTCAGACTTTTTACGATGGAGAGAAAGAATAAAAGCTCGTGCTTGATAGACGCGGCGGGATCGAAACTAAGTACGCTGCGATCTACGCTAGGCTCGAAGCTATCGTATCCCGTGCGGATGAAAATATAGACGTTTCTACCGGAAAAGCTTAATCTGATCGATCCGCCGGCACCGCTTCTAAAGCGAAGCAAGCGCCGCATAAAGGCGGGCGTGAGGGCATACATTGCAGACACGGCATCGACGCTATATACGCTAAACGCGGAGCTAAACTCGCTATCATCCATCACGATCTTCTTAAGTCCGCCAAGTGTTGGTCTCGCGCTGAGCGAAGGCAGGATCACGGTCACCGAGTTTATGCGCTTTTTAAATTCCGCGTAGAAAAATATCCCCCTGCTGCTACGTCGTTCGTCGGTGTGAGTCACGCAAACATCCGCAAAACTGAAAAATACTCCGTCATAGACGCCGGAAATTTTATCTTCGCAATCAAAATAGCTTATGCCGTCCACAAATAGGCCGCTAGTGCGCAGATACGCCGGTCGAAACGAGCCCGAAATTTCGTAGCGATAACCTAGACTCGCGATATATGGCGCGATATAGCGGTGTTTAAAGGCGCGGACGAATTTTTTGGATCTGTTGTATTTGATCCGCTCCAGCGCGGCATCCGCGATATTAAACAAAGAAAGGCAGATGGTTACGAGTGCGATGACGAAGCGCAAGGTATCATTCTCGCACATTTCTACGCCTTTGGCAAGCATCCACAGCAAGGTGCAAAAGATAAATACGCGCACTATATTTGCATCTTTATTCACTACTCTAAAAGAGATGCTGCCGCAGCTAAATATCACTATGATCCAGCAGAGGCCTACTGCTGCTTCTTGATCTCTAAAATTGAAAAATAGCCACAGCGCCGAGGCCAGCACCGCTAGTACTATTATCGAAAACGCCGTGCCTTTGCGCTGCTCCGCCTCATCCAGGATGCCGAGCCTTAGTTTTTCCAGTTCGTTTGCGGTCATCTTTCTCTTTCTAAATTTATCGAAGCAAATTTTAAAGCTTAGCTTCGAATTCGCCCCTGAATTTAAAGAACTAAGCTTTAAATTTACAAAATTCCGCGGAATTTCGCTCTTTAAATTTAGCGTAAAATTTAGCTCCGGCACAAAATTTCTACGATCACTTGCGGCAATAGCTCATGCTCGATCTCGTGGATTTTGGCCTCGTAAGCCTCAAAGCTCATTCCTGCGCTCTTTTCAAACGCGCGCTGAGCGATGATCGCGCCGCCGTCTAGCTCCTCGCTGACCCAGTGCACGCTCACGCCGCCCACCTTCATGTCGCTCTCAAAGCTCTGCTTTATCGCGTGCGCGCCCTTAAAAAGCGGCAACAGCGACGGGTGCAAATTTATCGCGCGAATCCTGCTCGTAAAA
>CAJPSJ010000087.1 GCA_905373295.1 uncultured Campylobacter sp.
GGGGTAAATTTAAGCCCCTTCACGCTCCCTTTGCCTGGGTGGGCGGCAAGAGCAAGCTAGCGGCGCAGATCATACCCCTAATGGCTCCACATCAAAAATATATTGAGGTATTTGGCGGGGCCCTATCGGTTTTTTACCGAAAGGAGCCAAGTAAAATTGAAATTTTAAACGATATAAACGGCGACCTCATAAACCTACACCGAATAATCCAAACTAGACCGCAGAGCTTAAACTCGTGTCTTAACGGGCTTTTAAGAAGCAGAGAGATCTTTTATGCTATCAAGCACAGAACCATTAAGCCGCGCAATAAGATAGAAACGGCGGCGTTTTTCTACTTCCAAATTGCGGCAAGCTTTGGCGCAAAGGGCGAGCACTTCGCTATGCCAAAAGGTCGCAGCGCTAAGAATATATATAGAGATTTTCGCGTTTATTCACGCAGACTAAAGCGTGCTACTATCGAAAATTTAAGCTACGAGAAGCTTATTAAAGAATATGATAGCGAAGATAGCCTCTTTTACTTAGATCCGCCGTATGTCGGCACCGAAAATTATTACAAAACGGCAGGCGGATTTAGCAAGCAAGATCACGAAGCTTTGGCTGAAATTTTGCGAGGTATCAAAGGCAAATTTATGCTTAGCTACAACGACTGCGAGCTCATCCGCGATCTTTACCGGGGCTTTAATATGAAAGAGCTAAAGATTAGCTATAGTCTCAATAACGCAGCAGAGCGAAAGAGTAGCAGCGAGCTTTTGATTATGAATTATTGACGATTAAAGGCTTTTTAAACGGTATTTAAAAGATAAAATTGCATTTAAAATGATAGTAGGAAAAGTAATTTTTCGGTCTCACTCTCATTTTAAATGTCGATTACTATCATTTTTCGTGCGCGGTAACAATTGACGTAGTTGATACTCCTGTTCGTCAAATGAACAAAGCGCGTATGGGCGCTGTTGAGATAGGACACGACGGCGAATGCTACGGAAACAAACGGCGTATAGTATGGGAAAATATCCCCTATGTATAGAAACACCGGTACCGCCAAGGGGGCGAAGAATAGGTTATAAATAAAGAATACCGCGATGTTGTAATCTTTGACGATGAGGGGTTTATTGTAAAATTTCGGCGGATTTCGGTGCTCGGCGCCGTTTTGCTCAGGCTGCTGCGATCTCTGCGGCTCGTCGTTAAAATTTTTCATTAAATTTGCCCCCGTTTTAAAATTTACCGCTAGCGGCTCGGGCGCTTTGCGGCGCTAAATTGCCGACCTCGCCGCACGCCTTAGCGACGCAATCCCAAGCAGAGCCTGTTTGCGCCCTTTCAAAATTTTATTTCGTTTAAATTTTATCAGCGTCGCGTATCAGTACGCGTACGCTTGCCGCACCGCCGCATAAAATTTCGAGGTCTCACAGCTCGAAATCAAAGCAATAAAAATCATCCGTCTCGCTCCAGAGCTCCTCTAGCGAGCGCCCGCCTCTTTTTCATATTCTTTAAAATAAGCGGGCAATCAAAATAGATGATTATCGCATACTCTCTGCTACGCAGACGTAGGCTTGGTCATCCATCCTATAATAATTCATTTTAATTGTGTCGGCTCCACGTTTTTGAATGAATAATTTTAGCATTTGTCCACTTTGGGTCATTCAAGTATCTACGACAGAATAGCAATGTATATGCTGGATTTTATAATCCTTTTTCTCATGAAAATATGAGTTTAAGTTGATATAAAATTCCTGCAGCAATAACGTTTCCAGTAATTCCTTCAAGTATATTTCTAAGGGTTTTTAACGATTTACTTAAAACTACTTTAGAGGGACTTGCTTTTTTTACTTCATTATTAACCGCGTCTAGTTCTTGTTCAAAATCTTTTGGATTGTCTAGCGATACCAAAATGTCTTTTTTATGGGTGTTAATTAATTTTAGGACTTTAACTATTTTGTCAATATCCAAACTATCATTTATTGTCTGTGAAGAGTTCTTGGTATGTTGTTGAATTTGGCTATCTAAAATATCACCATAAAAATTATTTACCGCATAGTTCTTTTCACTCGCAATTCTCTTTTCTTCATCTGTAAATTTCATATCCACTCCTATAATACCATCTTCCTCTAATTTTAATATCCACTCCATAATAATATTTTTTACGGTTTCAATAATGCCGATTATGCTAGCAGGGCTTAATCTTTGTATATATTTAGTTGGAAAGCCATCGCTTATAAGTTGATTAAACGAGTCTGGTAAATTTATGCTTACCATACCTTTCTTTCCCGATTGATTGATTATATTTTCCAATTCTGGAATCCCTTGCCCGATTTTAGACATAGTTAATTTATCGTACACTTCAATATCTTCAATTATTACAGGAACCCAACCCCGATATGGATTCCATGCTTCAATATTTCCAAAAATATTTCTATACTCTGGAATACTAGCATCTTCTTTATACCCATTCAACTCATTGCTAATCCAAATTTCAAAATCTTTGATCTTTAATTTTCTAGCAACAATATTTGCTTTTGTATATTGATAACTATTGGATCCATAAAATTTATCCGTATTCAAATTAATTTTTTCGCTTTCGTATCTTCTTAGTATAATTTAGTATAATTAAGCTCATTATATAATAATTTTACCATTTTATACACTAAGTTCACTTTCAATAACAGATTTTAAACTTTGAAATAAGGCTATTAAGAAGTTTAAATTTTGTCGATATATTATGCAATTCAACATTAGATCCTTAGCGCATTGGATTGATTGTTACTTGCTCTTTTACTCCGCCAAAAACCCGAAGCGCTCGATCATATCCAAAAGCATATCGGCTTTGCAAATTTCATCGTCCAGCAGGTCATCGTATTGATCCCGCAGTCGCTCGGCGTCTTGCGCCACGGGCTCTAGATGCTCCCTGGCCTGCGCGGGTTCGCCCTTCATTACGTAGTATTCGCCCAAGATCACGCGAGCTCGCGTCTTGCTAACCTCGTCGCCGCCCTCCTCAAGTGCCGCTTTTAGGCTCTGCACGCCGCCCTCCTCAAGCCCTCGCGAGAGCTGCATTATTGCTTTGTTTAGATAAAGCTTCGCATCCATTTTCGCTCCTTTGCAAAATTTTATTTGAAATAGTAGAACAAATTTCCGCCGTACTCAAGATCCACGGACTCCTTGCTGTCAAAAAACAGCTTAAATTCCATGTGGCTCAGATATTTGGCGTCCTGCGCTTTCTCTATAAAATTTCTTATCAGTCGCTCTATCTTTCCGCCCCCTTCGCGGCGCGCCGCATCTTGTCTCGTGCAATAAAAAACTACGGGCGCGTCGGACACCGTTGCGATATACCAAATTTTAAGCGGCGCTAAAAGCTCGTTTCGGTTTCGCAGCAGCTCCTCTACGGCGCCTTGGATCAGATCGGTGCGGATCTGCGACTCGAAGGGCTCGACCGAGATATAAAAGCTCTTAAGTCCGTTTAGTTTCTCGAAAAGCGGCGTGCGGGCGAGGTAGTGCTCGATGCACTTTTTATCGGTGATTTTTGCGGCGTCTTTATCGAAGCGAAGCACGATCTTAAGCCACGCCGAGTTCTTGCCCGCGCCGTAAAACGCGCTGATAGGACGAACCTTAAATTTAGCACTTATAAACTCCAGTAAGCCGCTGATATTTTCGCTGTTTTCGGCTCTATTTTCCATGATCTCTTTGCAGCGCCTGCTCTGATACGGGCTTAGATCGCAAAACATCGCGCGCCTTTAAATTTTTAAAGCGCCTTAAATTTAGCCCGCATCGTAAGCCTCGAGCATATCGAAGGTCGGAGCGAAAAACAGCGCGCCCGTCTTTGCCGTGCTAAAATCTAGCAGGCGGTCGTAGTTGCCTCGCGGGCGGCCGATAAACATACTCTCAAGCATCAGCTCTAGCGTGCTAAAGGTGCTTGCGTAGGCGATGAAGTAGGTTCCCGTCTCGCCGCCCTGCACAAACGGCATGTTGTCGCGCACGACCTTTTTGTCGTCGCCGACGTTGGCTGCGGCGGAGTGAGAGTTGCTAGGCTTAATCTCCTCGCTCATCTCGATATCGTTTTGCTTGGATCTGCCGATGACGCGCTCCTGCTCTGCGACGCCCGCGGCGTTCCACGCGCTCATATCGTGGATGTATTTTTGCACAAAAAGATAGCTGCCGCCCTTATACGCCGCATCTTCGTCGCTTACCTTGGCAAAAAAGTCGCGATCTGCGCCCTGCGGGTTTTCGGTGCCGTCCACAAAGCCGATGATAGCGCGTCCGTCGTAGTATTTAAAGCCGCAGATCTCCTCCTCGCAGGTCGCGACGTCCTTTAGCGCGGCTCTGATCTCGCTTGCCATATCGTAGCAAACGGCTTGATTCGCCGCTCTGATGTGGATATGGATATCGCCTCCGGTGGCGGGCGCAGCGTGTTTGTCGCCCTTAATCTCTTCGAAATTTTTTAGCTCCTTCGGCAAAGGCTTCGGCAAGTCTAGCATTTTCCATGCCTCAAAGCCCACGCCCAGCACGCAGCTCGTTTCGCTAGCCGCGCCGAATCTCGTAACGGCGGTTTTGTTTAAATTTATCACCAAACCGCAAAGCCTCTCGAAAGCCTTTTTACAGGCGACCTTGCCCGCGCTAAAGCGCCAGATCATAAATACGGTGTTGTTGCCGGGTGCGTCGGTTACGTTTTGGGATTTTGCGTGCGCACAGGCGCAACTTTTTTCTTTACTCATTTTCTCTCCTTCAAAGTAAAATTTAAAAGGAATTTTAGCGCAATATCGGTAAATGGCGGGCGCAGAGATAGAATTTAGGCGGCTTTGGGTTTGATTTTGGCGGAGGAAATTTTGTCTTTTATCGTAGGATTTACGGCGAGGGCGGAATTTGGCTTTAAATTTATAAAATTTACGCCGGGCGGGAAGCGAAATTTTGAAATTTTGCGAAGATGAAATTTCGAAGTAGTGGCAGATGGGAAGGGATTCGAACCCTCGAAAGCTTGCACTTTACACGCGTTCCAGGCGTGCTCCTTCAACCACTCGGACACCCATCTAAATTAAAAGTCGCGATTATAGCGAAAATCTAAAATTTTGCCAAATTCCGTTTCGGCGCGCAACCGCTCGCCTTTAAATTTAAAACGAGGCGCTTGGAATTTCGCCGCAGCGATTAGAATTTCGCCGTACCGCTTGAAATTCTACCGCGCCGCTAAGCCCAGCCACCTTACGCTTCCTAGCCGAGCGGCGTCTTACCTGGCTGGGATATTTAAAATTTAGACGACTTTTAAATTTAGACTTGCCGCCCGCCGCGGAGCCAAATTTTAAAAGCGCAAGCAGATTTTTTCTTTCATACATCCGCTTGCGCCGTAAAAACTGGGCTGCGCTTTAAATTTACGGGTATTTTAAAATTTCGCGCCGCCCGTAAATTTAAAAAGCTAATTAAAAATTCTATCCTTCGGGAAGGCGGACATATCGGGCTGCACGTCCTGCTCCGCGCCGATAAGCGCCTTGATTTCGCTATCCTCGATACTAAAGCCGCCGCCGAGCGCCTTGTATGCATTCACCGTCGCGTTTAGCACGTCAAGATCGGTCTGCACTTTGTTTAGCTGCGCGCTAAGTAGGTTTCGCTGCGAATCCAAAAACTCCAGATGATCGCTGTAGCCCGCCTGATACCTGCTTGAGGCGTTTGAATAAATTTTGCTTTGCGAAGCGACGAGATTGGCGAGGCTCGCCTGTCTTAATTTGGCGTTTTGCACGTCTACAAGCGCGTCGCGAATATCGCCGAAAGCGGTTTTAAGTGCTTTGTCGTATGCGATGAAGCTTGCGTTCTGCTCTAAATTTGCAAGCTCTACGCGCCTTTTTTGGCGGCCGAAGTCAAGTAGCGGCCCTACGAGCGAGCCGCCGATGCTCCACGTGCTCGCGTTTGCGGTAAACAGCCTGTCAAATTCTCCGCTTGCGTATCCCGCCGAGCCCGTAAGCGAGAAGGTAGGGAAGTAGCCCGCCTTGGCGACGCCCACTAAGAAGTTGCTTGCGCGCAGATTTTCGAGCGAGCTTGCGACATCCGGACGGTGCAGGATCACGTCGCTTGGGATTCCGCTTGGGATCTGCGGCGCGTTAGGCATTTTCGCGGCGGTCTGCGCCATGCCGCGTAAAATTTCATCATAGCTCTTGCCCGTTAGGATATTTAGCGAAGTTTGAGCTGCGGAGAGCTGATTTTGCACGCTTATGAGGCTTGCCTCGGCGCTTTGCACCGCAGCTTTGGCTTGATAAAATACGATCTCGCTAACCGCGCCCGCATCGAGCTGCTTTTTGCGGTAGTTTTGCGTATCTTGATAGCTTTTTAGGCTGTCTTTTAAAATTTTCTCCTGCTGCTTTAACGCTAGTAGCGTAAAATAGGTCGTCGCAACCGTGCTAGTAATCGTGTTTTTGGCGGTTTCGTAGTCGTATTTCGTCGCATTAAATTTCGATCGCGCCGAATCTACGCTGTTGCGCACGCGCCCCCAAAGATCGATCTCGTAGCTTAGCACGGCGCCGATCTGATACGCGCCGTGGGAGTTGCGATCGGGCAGGTTGCCGAAATTATTTTGACGCACCGCACTGCCGCTTAAATTTACGTTCGGCAGGTACCCAAGCTTGTTCAGTCCCAAATTTACGCGCGCATACTCGACGTTATTCAGCGCGGTTTGCAGGTCGGAATTTTGCTCCAGCGCGCTTTGGATCAGGGCGTTTAGCTGCGGATCGTTAAAGCTTTTCCACCACTGCGTGCTAACGTTAGTGCTTGCGTAATCCGCCTTAAAGCCGGTCTGCTTTTGCGGCGTGACGGGCTTGAAGTTGCAACCGCAGAGTAAAATTCCAAGCGTCAAGGCGCTTAAAAGAGCGTTATTTATTTTCATCGTTTACCTCGTTAGTTTGGACTTTTTTGCCGCGTCTATCAAGCCAAGCGTTGAAGCTTTCGAGCAGGTAGAAAAATAGCGGCACGAAAAAGATCGCGATCGTAGATGCCGCGAGCATTCCGCCTACGACGCCGGTTCCTAGCGCATGGCGGCTAGCAGCGCCCGCGCCGGTAGCGATAACCATCGGAAGCACGCCGAGGCCGAACGCAAGGCTCGTCATCACGATAGGGCGGAACCTCATCTTGGCGGCCTCTACGGCAGCTTCCGCGATCGGGCGGTGGTTGTTTAGGTGCTCGTTCATCGCAAATTCTACGATCAAAATCGCATTTTTCGCCGCCAGACCGATTAGAAGTAAAAGTCCGATCTGAAAATATATGTCATTATTCAGCCCGCGGAAATATGTAAACACGAGCGCGCCGAATACCGAAAACGGCACAGCGGTAAGTACGGCAAGCGGCATGAGCCACCTTTCGTATTGAGCCGCCAGGATCAAAAACACGAAGATCATTCCAAATACAAACGCCTGCGAGCCTTTGCCGGTCTCGCTGACCTCTTGATATGCAGAGCCCGCCCAGCCGATAGAATATCCGCTAGGAAGCTCCTCTTTTATAACCTCTTGGATCGCTGCAATCGCCTGACCCGAGGTATAACCCGTATTTGGCTCGCCCATAATCTGCGCTGCTGGGAAGGCGTTAAATCTATTAACGGAATCAGGACCCAGCGAGCGCTCAAGTCTCACTAAAGAATTTAACGGTATCAGATCGCCACTGGCGCTGCGGACGTAGAGCGATTTTAGATCGTTAGGATCGTCTCTGTAGTTTTGTGTAGCGCGGATATAGACCTTAAACGTGCGACCCATAAGGTTAAAGTCGTTGATGTAATACTGCCCGATGGTAGAATTTAGCACGGTAAAAATGTCGGCTATCTTAACGCCTAGCATC
>CAJPSJ010000088.1 GCA_905373295.1 uncultured Campylobacter sp.
GACGAGCTGGAAAACAGGATGTGCAAGTAAATTTAAAATTTTAAAAGCCGCGACGCAAAACGTAAATTTAAACAGCAGCGCAAATTTAGCCGCAAGGACCTGCGCAAATCGGCTAAATTTAAAATTTCACGGCGCAGCTTTTATCGCTGAGCTAGGTTGGCGCCTCCTCTTGCCGCTTTTAAAATTTTAAATTTACTTGCACATCCTGTTTTCCAGCTCGTCCATAAGCGCGGCTATGTCATCATCAATCGCACCTTGCCGCTGTTGCTCGTTGAAATTTTACGCGCCGCTTTAAATTTTACAAGCCGTAAATTTAAAGCGGCACGAAATCCAAAACCGCACTAAATATAATAGATGCTGTTTTTGATATTTTTGCCGTCGAGTTCGTTTTTGCGCCACGAGCTCTCGTCGTTTAGCACGATCCAGCGCTTCTCCTCCTCGCGGTAAAACCAATCCTTGTCGATCTGATAGTAGATCTGACATCCCAAAATTTCGATGATGTTGGCGATGTTGTTGTCGTGGTAGTTGTTCTCGTCGAAGTCGGTGAAGGTGCGCTGCCCCATCTCGGCGTAGAGCTCGTTTAAAATTTGAAGCATCTCGCTTAGGCGCGTATCCATCTTCTCGACCTGAAGCCCAAGCTCGTTAGCCTCTCTGAATAAGATCGGATAGTCGTGCGACGGATAGCCGCTGTTTAGCTTGTCGCTGATAAAGGCGATCTTTTGCTCATCTTCGAAGTGGTAGCGCAGAATTTCGCGGCAAATTTTAAGCGACAGGCTGCTTGCGCGATCGACGGCGCCGAAAACGAGCGGATGGATATATTTGTAAAGCTCCTTGTACGGATTCTCGTCGTTCGGGCGCTCGTTGTTTTTCCAAAGCTTCACCACGCGGCTTAGCTCGTCCATCGAGACGTTGGCTTGGTCGTTGGTGTTCGTAACCGGCGAAAGCTCGTGTCGCAGCGAAGTATCGACCGACGTGAGATAACCTAGCGGTCCCATCAAAATTTTATTCGCCCCAAGCGCCATCATCGTAGCCGCCGAAGCGCAGTTTGCCGGCACCAGCGCGATCAGCTCGTCGCAGTGGTTGCGCAGGATCGAGACGATCTTAAGCGAGGCGATGCCGCTGCCGCCGTCAGATTTGATGTAAAGGTAGAGCTTTTCGAAATGCTTGCCCTTTAGGTGGTCGTTGATACTGATCGCGTCGTTGCCACAGACACTGCCCGCGCCCGAATTAAAATATGTAAGCAGCGGCGCGCCCAGATATTTCTCGATATTGGCGATCACCTCTTGCGTTTGCTTCATCAAAATAGGCGGTTGCTTCGCCGCCTTTTTGGCGCCCTGCTTCTGCGGCTCTTCGTCTTTGGATAAAAATCCCATGTTTTTCCTTTCGTGTTGGTTTGGTTTTTAAAATTTTATCTTACAAATATCGCGCAATTTGTCCCGGTGCCACTTGATGCTCTCTTTCACCGTATTGCCTAGAGCCGTATGCGGACTTTGCAAAAACGCCCTACTATTTTTTAGTCTTGAGCCCACGTATTCATAGCGCGAGATCACGTTTACGCTGGCGCTTTGCGACACCGAAGCCGAAAACGAGTATGAATAAAGCGGCGCGGAGGAAGCGTAGCCGCTAAAGTGCTCTTTTAGGCTTACGAATTTGCCCTCCGCAAAGGCCTTGCAAACGCCGCCGCTCGCGGAATACTCGGCGATTCGTAGCTCTTTATTGGGCGTAAAAACGTAGATCGTAAATTTATTTAGAGCTCTTTGCGAAATTTGATCCCCAGCCACGCTCACTCCTCTTTCGTCCGTAAATAGATAGAGATTGGAGCCCGCCTCTTCGTATTTTCCTAAGATCGCGTCATCTTTAAAAAGCACGCCGCCTGAAATTTTATACTCGGTGGCGGTCTGCCCATCATAGCTCATCATCACGGAATTTTCCGGATGCAGCTCGGCTTGCGAATACTTTACCTTCATACAGCCTGCGAGCAGCGCGACCGCCGCAAGCAGCGCCAAAATTTTAATTTTATCCATAACTCCCTCGAAGTTTATCTGCAAAAATCGTCTAAGACCATGGTTTTAAGACCCTCGATCGTCTTTTTGAAAAAACCAGCCACAGCCAACTCCTCCGCGATATATTTCGTATCTTTGCGATCGACCGCTTTTTCAAAATTCATATTTTTATATGCGCTTAGTCCTTTCGAGCTCATATTTTGCACCGAGCTCTCGCTTTTTGAAATTCTACCGTCCGCATAAAGCCAATCGCCGTCTTTAAACATATTTGAAGTATAGTCGAAATTTACGTATCTGCCTGCATTATAGACGCTACAAATCCCATCTTTGTGCCAAACGCTAAATACCATTGCCCTTTCGTCGTTAAAAAGATAAAATTTCATCCGCTTGGCATTCAGCGCAGACTTGTAGTTATTGCCGTAAGACTTGCCCGCTTCATCAAGCACAAGCATCCTAAACTCGCTTCCATCCATAGAATACACGCCTAAATTTTTGCCGTTTTCATACAGATCCTCGCCCGCAAATTTATAGATCACGGTTTTGTTGCCGTCGTAAAATTTAAACTCCTTATCGCTCTTAGCCGGGCGCAATATCCCGCACCCTCCAAGTAGTGCCGCCAAAACGGCAAAAATTATAAAATTTTTCATCCATTACTCCTTAAATTCCAATCCGACGCCGTAAATTTTATCCAGTTTCATCCACGCGCTTTAAATACGCGCCCTAAAGCTCTAGCGTGAAATTTTACCGCGCCGCCGCCGCGCATTGAAATTTTGGCGAAGTGGCTTTAACACGCCTGCGCCTTAAAATTTCCATGTCGCATGCTTTGAAATTTCGCTGCCGCGCCGCAGCCAATCTCTCGCGACCTGAAATTTTCGCACGCCGCGCATATTGCGATATCACGCCCTAAAATTCCTTCGCCGCACCTTGCCATCGTATCGCAAGCCCTACCTTAAAATTTCAAGGCGTTTTGCGCCCTCAAATTTTAAAATTTCGCCTTACTTCTCGCCGAACCGCTCCTTTAAAATTTTATACGCCTCATTGATCTCCTGAAGCCTCTTCGTGCCCTCTTGGATGATCTCCTCGTCCGCGCCCTTGCCCATTAGGATGTCGGGATGGTATTTTTTCACGAGCTCGCGATATTTTTTCTTGATCTCGCTAAACGTAGCGTCCTTGGAGAGCCCCAAAATTTCATACGGATCTCTTTTGCTTTTGGCCGACCCGTAGCCTTGCGAGCCGCCACCCGAGCCAGAATACCCGCCGTCATATCCGCCCGAACTTTGCGAGCCTCCATAGCCCGAACCCGTCGTGCCGCCATAGCCATAGCCGGTGCCGCCGCCATAACTGCTGCTTCCGTAGCCGCCGGTGCTTCTGCCTCCGTATTTATCCCAATACCCGCCGCTTCTTGTGCTATAGCCGTCGTATTCGTCGTAAGCGGAATCGCTTTGCGCGCCGCCGTTTTCGTAATAGGTGCCGTAAAAGCTGCGCTCAAAGGTCGCAAACATCTGGCTTTGGATATGCTCGGGCAAGCCCAATCCGTCGCAAATCTGCGAGATCGTGCGCCGCTCTGCCGCGCTAAAACCGCGATCGACGTAGGCTAAATTTAAAAAGAAATAGATTAGCCCCGTTTTGCGGCTCGGGCTCGGGCGGTAGGTTTGGTTATATTTCTCGGCGAGCTCGCGTACGTTTGCGAGGTTTTCTTTCTCGAGCTTATAAACGAGCTTCAGCGCCTCGCGTTCGCGTTCGCCAGCGCCCATTTGGCGCACCAAATCGTCTAAAATTTCGCTTATCATCGCGGCTTCGGACTCGCTTACGTACCCGTCGCTTTTGGCGACCTTGGCCAGAAGCGCTACTAAAATTTTAGCCTCTGCTAGCTGCATTTGTGCCTTGCCGCGATAGCCGGAGTTGCCGAGAGCCCCGCCGATCTGCGCGAAAATATACAGCGCGATTAAAAGAAATATGATGCTAAGCACGCGCTAATCTTCGCTCTTTACGATCTTAGCAAACTCGCCGAAGTAAATTTCTTTTAGCGCGCCAAGGTTTTTACGGACGGAATTTATGCGAAACGTTTCGCCGCCGCTGGTGCCTAGTCGCATTAAGCTTAGCCCGTATTTTGCGGCCAGCTCTTTAAATTTCGCCTCGTCGCGGACGCCGAAAATCGCGCGCGAAAAGCTCTCGTCGAAAATATCTCTGCTATCATCGCAGCTCATCTCAAACTCGCCGCCTACGCCGCCTACGCACGCCATCTTCGCAAGCGTGATCGCCACGCCGCCGATTCCTACGGAGTTTGCAAATTCCAAAACCCCGCTCTTGCCTGCTTCTATCGCGAAGTCCCACAGCGCGCGCTCTGCCTTTAAATTTAACTCAGGCAGGCTGCCTGCGACGCGGTTTTCTACCGCTTTCATATAAAGCGAGCCCGCAAAAACGCCCTTCGTATCGCCTACCAGATAAACGCTCACGCCGCTAGCGCAAAAATCGCTAGGGATGATCTCGCCCTCGTTCGCGCCCACGCATACGATCGCGGGAGTGGGCTGGATGCTAACGCCGCCCGTTTCGTTATAAAGACTTACGTTGCCGCTGATGACCGGGGTATTTAGCGCGGCGCAAGCCTGCTTGATCCCCTCGCAGCCCTGCGCGAACTGCCACATGACCTCGGGATTTTGCGGATTGCCGTAGTTTAGGCAGTCGGTGATGGCTAGAGGCGTCGCGCCGCTCATGGCGACCTTTCGCCCCGCCGATGCTACCGCGAGTGCCGCACCTATGCGAGGATGGACGTAATTCATCCGCGTGTTGCAGTCCGCAGCCATCGCGAGCTTTACGCCGTTTTGCTTAACGCGCAGCACCGCAGCGCCCAGCATGCCGGGACGCTTGGCGGAGTTTAGCCCTACGTTGGCGTCGTATTGATCGTAGATGTAGGATTTATTTAGCACTTCGGGGTCCTCAAAAATTTTATCAAACGCCGCGTCCAGCTCGCGCTCGCTTGCACCGCAACCGCATAAATTTTGTTGCGCGATCTGCGCCATATATGCAGGCTCTTTTATCGGGCGATCCAGCACGGGCGCCGCCTCGCTAAGCGGCTCGATCGGGATAACGCCCGCCAGCTCGCCGTGCCAAAAAAGCTCCATCTTGCCGCTATCCGTCACCTCGCCGATGACGGCGGCGTCGAGATCCCATTTGGCAAAAATTTCTTTGATTTTCTCCTCGCAGCCCTTTTTGGCGCAGATCAGCATGCGCTCTTGGCTCTCGCTTAGCATCAGCTCATACGGGCTCATCCCCTCCTCGCGCATCGGTACGCGGTCCAAATTTAATCTCATGCCGCTGCCGCTGCGCCCCGCCATCTCAAAGCTGCTTGAAGTAAGTCCCGCGGCACCCATATCCTGGATACCCACGACGTAGTCTGTCTTAAAAAGCTCCAAACACGCCTCCATCAGCAGCTTTTCGGCGAACGGATCGCCCACCTGCACGGTCGGGCGCAGGGATCTGTTCTCCTCGCTGAAGCTATCGCTAGCCATCACGGCTCCTCCGAGCCCGTCGCGACCCGTCTTAGAGCCCACGTAGATCACGCTATTGCCCACGCCTTCGGCCCTGCCGTAGAAAATTTCATCCTTTTTAACGATACCCAGAGCAAAGGCATTAACCAAAATATTGCCGTCAAAGCTCTTATCGAAGCTCGTCTCGCCGCCTATCGTAGGGATGCCCATGCAGTTGCCGTAGTGCGCGATGCCCGCGACCGCGCCTTTTAGCAGATATCGCTGCTTGCGCGCATTTTCGCTCCTTCCTCGCACCTCGCCGAAGTGAAGCGAGTTCATATTGGCCTCGACGCGCGCGCCCATCGTAAAGATATCGCGCAGTATCCCGCCCACGCCGGTCGCAGCCCCCTGAAACGGCTCTATGAAGCTAGGGTGGTTGTGGCTTTCCATCTTAAAAACCGCAGCCATACCGCCGCCGATGTCGATGACGCCTGCGTTTTCGCCGGGACCTTGGATGACCCAAGGCGCCTTGGTCGGAAAGCCGCTTAAGTATTTTTTGCTCGATTTGTAGCTGCAGTGCTCGCTCCACATCGCGCTAAAAATCCCAAGCTCAAGCAGATTCGGCTCGCGACCTAAAATTTTTAAAATTTTTTCATGTTCTTCGTCTGAAATTTTATGTGCCGCTATCGTTTTTTTATCCATTTTTTCGCCCTTTTCGCCGTTAAATTTAGGTTCCAATGATAGCTAAAATTTTCTATCATTTCGATTAATCTTCGCCCTTTTTAAGATACTTCTCGTAAAGTTTCGCCTCTTTTAAAAACGCGTAAAATGCGTTAATGTTTGCCGTGATAAATCCCTTGCGCCCGTCAAAAAGCGATCTGCGCAAAATGTACGATTTAAAAAACACAAACGGATAGATCAGCAAAAGCTTCGCAAGGCTCGGCCTCTTGCCCTTTTCAAAATCCCCCTGCGCGCGCAGCGTGGAGTAGTTATTGTTTTTCGTAACGAGCTCTGCGATCGGCTTTTCGCTAAAATGGTTGATGCAAAATTTGCTCTTTTTCACCGCGCCTTTTATGATCGAAATTTGCGCGTGCACGCCCATGTTCTTATATTCGCCGCACTCCTTGCGAAAGAAGCGGATGTGGGTGTTTTTATGCACGAGATTGGAGCATCTGCGCCCCAGCGAGTATTCATGAAATTTAATATCCAGCGCCGAGTAATCGCTCTGGCTCATAAACTCCTCTATCTCGCCCTTTAGCTCAGGACTTACCTCCTCATCGCCGTCGAGATTGAGAACCCATTCGTTGCTGCAGAGCGAAAACGCGTAGTTTTTCTGCACCCCCTCGCCCCGCCAGTCGTGGTGGTAAATTTTATCGGTAAATTTACGCGCGATTTGCAGCGTGGTATCGGTGCTGCCGCTATCGACGATTATGATCTCGGCAAAATCCGCCACGCTACGTAGCATACGCTCGATATGGCGCTCCTCATTCATCACTATCGCATAAACGGACGCTTTAATCATAGTTTGTTCCTTATCCTCGTAAATTTCAGCCAAAAATCAAAAAACCCCTCCGTACCCAAAATGCCGATACGCTTTACGGCGTATTTGTCGTCGCCCGCTTCGTAAAGCCCGCGCTTGACGACCACCGCGCCTTTGAAATTTGATCTGGCGATATTTAAAATTTCGTCGTTAAATTTACCGTAGGGGTAGGCAAACACCTCGCAAGGCTGAGCGCAAATACGTGCTACGCGAGCCTTGGATTCGATGATCTCATCTGCGGCGAGCTGCGGATCGCTCGCATAGGTAAGGTCTAAATTTACGTGGTGCATCGTATGCGCACCGAACTCCACTAGCCCGCTTGCCTGCATTTTTAAAATTTGCTCCTCGCTTAGCATTCGCGCAAGATGAGCGGTGTTGGCGCGCTCCCAGTCGTTTTGTACGGCGTCCGGCACCAAAAATATGCTCGCTTTGAAATCGTATTTTTTCAAAATTTCAAAGGCGCTGGTAAAATTATTTTCAAATCCGTCGTCGAATGTGATGCAAATCGCCTTTTTAGGCAGCCGCTCTAGCGCGATAAGCTCGCCAAATTTAAAGCTTTTAAAGCCGTTTTTCGCAAGCCACGCGATCTGTCTTTCAAAATCAGCAGGTCTTAGTCGCCATTTGTCGAATTTATCGCCCTTGTGCTCCTCTACGCTATGATACATCAGCACCCGCGCCTTATGCCAGCCCTGCGGGATCCGCCACCAGTTATACCGCAGCGAAACGCCCACCGCGGCGGCAAA
>CAJPSJ010000089.1 GCA_905373295.1 uncultured Campylobacter sp.
GATTTTTTCTACGTCAGTATCTTTATGATATTTTTCTTTTATCTGGTTGGCTTTCACTTCGATTTTGCGATGGATCCGATAAATTTCGAGCCGGCAAATAGCCTCAAAACCCCGACGCATATCTATCCGGAGTGGTACTTCCTTTGGGAGTATGAAATTCTGCGTGGATTTTACTTTGATGTAGGGCCGCTTAAGGCCGCCGACATCGGGCTTATCGCCTTTGCATTTGCCGGAGTTTCGCTATTTTTTATCCCGTTATTTGATCGCAGCAGCGTAGTAGCGCCTGCGCACAAAAACAAAGCGTTTTTCATTTGGTTTTGGGTTTTGGTAATCGACATGATCCTGCTTAGCCTTTTCGGTAAGCTTCCCGCAGACGGCGCGGAGCTTGGTATCGAAAATAAATACTGGGGCTTTGCCTTATCGATCATCTATATCGGATTGCTCGTCGTAGTACTTCCGTTAATTACAATCGCAGAAAGAAAGAGGGTCTAGCCATGAAAGAGATAAGAACCCTAATCTTAGTGCTTTTTTGTGTGGGAATTTTATACTGGTTTATCGAGCCTTATGCTCATACTAAGCTTAGTCCGCACACCGATCCGGTAAATTACGATTTTGCAGCAGGCGATACGGCTTTAGCCGCGCATAACGTAGCCGCAGCAGAAAGCGCTTTGGCCGCAGCGGAAAAGGGCGGAGATGAGACGATGATAAAAAATTCTAAAAAAGCCCTAGCCAGCGCGAAAGAGCAACAAGACAAAACGGTACTTTTTTGGGACGAGATAAATAAAATCGATCTTAGCAAAGGCGATGCCGTGCGCGGCGCCGAGACCTTTACAAATGCAGGCTGCACCGCATGTCATGGAGTAAAAAGTGCAAATATCCCCGCTCCTATGGACGCGGCAAGCGCCAGTGCCGCATACGGCGTCAATCCTCCGGATCTTAGTAGTGCAGGTTATCTATACACTGATAAATTCTTAGCTGCACTCATCAAAGATCCGATCATGGCTCTTAAGCTAGATCAGAAATTTGGCGATGAAAAGCCTTTTCCGATGTCTGGATTTTTCGGTGCGGGCGGTGATCTAAATCAAGAGATCGCCGATATCGTAGCCTATCTAAAATCGCTCGCTCCTAGCGAGGATAAATTAATCGCCTCTGAGGCTGCTGCTAGCGGCATCAAGCAAGGCACCGAACTAAATGAAGCGCAGAAAAAATTCCTTTTAAGCAAGGCGGTTTTTGAGGATGCTTGTCTAAGATGCCACGACGTCAAATATGATAAGCTCTTTGCATCCGGCGACAAGGCTAGCTTGGCTGCGTATATGGGCTCGACGCCTCCTGATCTTTCGATGATGATCCGTTCTAAGGGCGCCAACTATCTGCACGAGTTTATCAATGATACGCAAAAGAAGCTTCCAGGCACTTCGATGCCGCGCGTAGGCTTGAACGAAAACGCTGAAGCCAAGGTCGTGGAGTATCTAGCTGACGTAGGCGATAGCAAAAAAGCCGAGCGTGAAGCTACGACTATAAATATTATGATTTATTTCTTGATCCTTTCTGTTTTTGCAGGTCTTTGGAAAAGCAAAATTTGGTCGAAACTTCATTAAAATTTTAGCAGTCGGATTAAAATCCGACTGCCGTTTAAAATTCCGTCATATCCTAAATTCTATTAAATTCCATCTATCAAAAAGCTCTTGCAATTGAGAATTTAGCCGCTTTCGTGCTTTATGATAACCGCTTTTTTTATTACTTTTTAAGATTTTTCTACATATAATTGCTACTTAATTTTGAAATTTAATGTATAAATTTAACTTAAGAAGGTTCAGATGAAATTTTTTAAATTTGCGGTTTTAGCTCTAATTTTTCCGCTTGCTATGCTTTTTGCGGATACGGATTATCGCGCCGAAGCAGCGACGATAAAAGAGAAATTTGCTCAAGCGATCAAACTTTATGTCGATGGTAATAATTCTGAGGCTAGAAAGATAACTCAAGAGGCGTATTTTGGGCATTTTGAAAATCTAGAAGCCGGCATTCGCATAAATTTAGGACAGAAAAAATCCTACGATATGGAGAAGCAATTCGGCGATATTCGTAAAGCGATCAAAGCCGAAAAGCCTCTAAATGAGATCCAAGCTATGATCGATAATCTAAATCGCGAGATTGATGAGGTTCTGCCTGCGATCGAATCTGGTCATCGTCTCGTAGCCGAGTATCAAGACGGAGGCGACGGCAGCACTTCTGCGCCAGCCTCAGGCGGGAATTCCGCAGCATCCGGTACGACCTCGCCGTGGATGAGCGTCTATACGGAATTTAAAACTGAGCTGGATAATGCTAAAGCTGCGTTTGATAAAAAAGACACTGCTGCGCTAAAAGCTGCGCTAAATCGCGCTAAATTTGATATCTACCGCAACGAACGTCTAGAGGAGGCGGTACGAAAATATGTCTCATCTCAGACCGATCAATCAATCCAGCAAATTATCGGAAATCTCTTGCGCGAGGATGCAGATACGGACAAATCAAAATTTGACGAAGCGATAAACGCCCTAGATAATCTAGCATTAAAAGCCGTAAATGATTTGCCGCAAGAAAGCTACTCCATAGCGCCGCAGACTGCGTTAGCACAAAGCGATACTAGCGAGGATGAGGGCAAGGATTTTACGCCGATTGTGCAAAATATCAAGGATAAGATGGCTAAGGTTTTGCAGCTTTACGAGAGCGGCAAGGTTGATGACGCGATCGACGAGAGCGGCAATATCTACTTCGACGAATACGAAGAGAGCGGTATGGAAAATATCGTCGGTGCTAAAAATACTCAGCTTAAGCTAGACACCGAAGCAAGCTTTAATAAAATTTCGGCTCTTATGCGCGCGGGTGCTTCCAAAGAGCAGATCGTAGCGGCGCAAAACAAGCTATTTGATCAGCTTACCCAAAGCCTAGAGCTAACGAAGAAATCAAGCAATTGGGATCTATTTTTATACGCGTTTATCATCATCTTGCGCGAAGGATTTGAAGCGCTCATCATCGTAGCCGCGGTCATCGCTCTACTTATAAAATCCGGCAACTCAAAGCACCTAAATATCGTTTACAGCGCTCTTGGCGTAGCGGTTGTGCTAAGTATCGCTACGGCTTACGGGTTGAATTATATCTTCGGTAGTGAAAATGCAGGACAAACGCGCGAAGTGATGGAGGGCGCGGTGATGTTAATCGCCGTAGTTCTGCTATTTTATGTGGGCTTTTGGCTTCTTTCAAATGCAAGCTCCAAAAAGTGGAGCGCCTATATCCAAGGTCAAATTTCAAACAGCCTAAGCTCTGGCGATAGCAAGATGCTTTGGTGGACGGTATTTTTAGCGGTTTATCGCGAGGGCGCAGAGACGGTGCTATTTTATCTGGCACTACTTTTCGATGCCAAAAGTCCGGCAGCTACCAGCATGGTAGCAGCAGGCTTCGTAGCGGGTCTGGCGGCTCTTATCATAGTTTATATCGTCATCAAAAAATTCTCGCTTAAAATCGCTATCAAGCCATTTTTCATCGCTACATCGGTCATTATCTTTTATATGTCCGTCGTATTCGTGGGCAAGGGCGTGATGGAGCTAGTCGAGGGCAAGGTATTCGTGCCTACCGTTATTGATGGGCTTCCAACGATTACGTGGATCGGATTTTATCCTTACGTCCAGAGCCTCGTGCCGCAAGCGGTGATGATCGTACTTCTAATCGTAGGAATTTTAATCTTAAAAAATAAGCAAAAAAACAAATCTTAATAAGGAGAGAAAAGATGAAAAAGATTTTTTCAGGTATGTTGGCGCTAAGCCTAGCCTCTGTTATAGCAATGGCAGGAGAACATCCGATCGGAGAGCCGATTGAGCAAAATGGAATGGAGATCGCGGCAGTTTATCTTCAGCCTATCGATATGGAGCCTAAAGGCATCGATCTAGCTCCTAGCAAGGCAGACATCCACCTTGAGGCGGATATCCACGCTATCAAAGGCAACGCAAACGGATTTGGCGAGGGCGAGTGGATCCCTTACCTAAAGATCGCTTACGTGCTTAAAAACCTAGATACCGGCAAGATCCAAAAAGGAAATTTCATGCCGATGGTAGCTAGCGACGGTCCTCACTACGGTGCTAATATCAAGATGGTAAACGGTGTAGGCAACTACGAGCTAACCTATAACATCGAAAATCCAAGCGCCAATGGATTCGGTCGCCACGCAGACAAAGCGACCGGCGTAGGCAAATGGTGGGAGCCGTTCTCGGTTAAATACACCTTCCAATACACAGGCGCTCCTAAAGAGTAAATCGTAGCAGGCTCCGCCGAGTCCGTTTTGGCGGAGCCCTAGCGGTATTGGGTTTAGCCGCACGCTTTAAATTTAAGGCGGTTACTTTAGCCCGTTTAAATTTGCCATTACGCCGCAGCCAAAGCGCATCGTTTTTGCTTTAATGCGTTTAAGCTTACGAATCTTTTAGTTGCGGCAAAATTTTAAAATTTAGCGCGCTGCAAGGACGAGACAAAACCAAAGCAACAGCGAGGCGAAATTTCTCTTTGTCGGCAGACTCTTGCCGTTGCGAACTTTTTTGCAAGCGGATTTGAAATTTTAAAATTTACAAAATGGCGTAGGTTTTAAAATTTTAAAATTTAAGCAATTATAGGCGATTTACGCGCATTAGGCTCGATGAGGATTTTTAATGACGATATTTTTTTATCACGTTAGCTTGGCTCTGTTTCCGCTCGCGTTTTTAAGCGCGTATCTGGGCGGCAGGCGCTTTATCAGCGCATCGTTTTTGCCCGCGCTTTTGGGGGCTGCATTCGGGGCGCTGTGCTTTAGCGCGTTTGCGCGCTCGGCAAACGCCGATACAGGCAAGATTATATTTGACGCGCTCGCACTTTTAGCACTGCTAGCGTTGCTGTTTGCGTTTAAGCTTAAGCGATTCTATCTTACCGCTATAGTTATTTTTGCTCTTGGTTGCGCGTATGGATTTGAATACCGCTTCATAGGGATGAATTTTAAAATTTTCTCCGGCGAGCTACTGGATAGCTTCAGCCTAACCAACCTCTTTATGGCGGTTTTAGGCGTACTGGCGCTAATTTTATTCTATTTTATTTATCACTCAGCTCTAGCGCGCGCGAGCAGAGGCGCAAAGCTAGTGTCTTTCGCTCTTGCCTGGGTGTTTGCTTTTATCGCTAAAATCGGCTTTTTAGGCCTTGATCTGCGCCAGGCGGATGCACCGAAAGCGCTAGCTGCGAAGGGTTTTGAGGGGCTTTCAAACGCGATCGGCTCGTCCGAGTTTCTAAGCGTCATCGCTAAAATCATCCATTACAACAACTCCTATCTGACGCTAGCTCTTTGCCTTATAGCTACGCTAATTGCGCTACTTACGGCATTTCGTGCGCCAAGTCGAGTGCCTCGCGAAGCGGACATTATAAAATTTAGAGAGGTTAAAGCGGGCAGATTTGCCATTTTTAGAGATTTTAGCCTGATTTTATCGCTTGGGGTTTTAATCAGCTTTTTGGGGCTTTATTATATCTTGGTCGCTTCAAAACCGCCTACGATCGATGAGCCTAAGATCATCGAGCCGCAAGGCGCGGAATTCATAATCGATGCAAACATCGTAAAGGACGGCAAGCTGCACCGTTTTGCCTACGTCACCGACGACGGGCATAAGGTCAGGTTTTTTCTACTAAACCGCTTCACGGACAAATTTGCCCCGGTCGCGGTTTTTGATGCGTGCTCGATCTGCGGCGATATGGGCTATATCAAAAAAGGCGACGAGCTCATCTGCATCGCTTGCAACGTACGGATATTTTTACCGAGCGTCGGCAAGCTGGGCGGCTGCAATCCGATCCCGCTGGATTATAAGCTAGAGGGGCAAAATATCGTCATCGCGCTTAAGACGATCGAGGACGGCGCGTCCTATTTCTCGGAGATCGTGGATAAAAAGGTAATCGATCCGGTCAGTAGAAAAGAAATTTTAAACACCTCTAAATTTAGCTATCTTTACTACGGACGCACCTACTTTTTCGAAAGCGAAGCGAATGCAAACGCCTTCACCGCGCACCCCGAGCGCTATGTAGATGAAAACGGCACGCTAAAGGAGCTTAAATAATGTTTTTACGCATCATCAAATCCTCCATTTTAAACTCCAGGGATAGCAAAATTTTAGCGTTTTTGACGATATTTTTATCGGTCTCACTGATCGCTTGCATGCTAAATATCACGCTAAAAATCGGCGACGAGGTCGCCAAGGAGCTGCGCAGCTACGGCTCTAATATCGTCGTGCTGCCGCGCTCGCAAAGCCTAAGTATCGAGATCGGCGGGCGCGAATACTCTCCGCTTAAAAACGATGATTTCTTAAAAGAGAGTGAGCTGCATAAGATCAAAGAAATTTTTTGGCGCAACAATATCACCGCCTTTGCGCCCTTTTTAACTACCCGCGCGGGAGATTACGACGTCGTGGGAACCTACTTTGAAAGGGACGTGGGCGTTAGCGATGAGCCCGATTTCAGATCGGGCGTGCGCTCGCTCTATCCATTTTGGAGCGTAGAGGGGCAGTGGGTAAAAGACGGCGCCGAGAATGAGGTGCTTGCAGGAGACGCGCTGGGGCTAAAGATCGGCGATACGGTTAAGCTTGGAGATTATGAGGTTAAGGTCGTAGGAATTTTGCACGGCGCGGAGGATGAAGCCAAAAAGCTGATCGCAAATTTATCGCTGGTACAAAAGCTAACGCACAAAGAGGGTCTCATCGCCAAGGCAGAAGTTAGCGCCATGACGATCCCGGAAGACGATCTGTCCGTAAAGGCAAGAAGGAGTCTCGATAATCTAGACGCCACAGAATACGACACTTGGTACTGCTCAGCATACGTTAGCTCCATCGCATATCAGATCACCGAGGAGTATCCAAACGCGACCGCTAAGGCGGTGCTTAGCGTCAGCGAAGCTCAAAGCGGCATCACGAAAAAAATTCAAAATTTAATGGGCGTCGTAAGTATTTTATCTCTGCTGATTTCAAGCATCTGCATCACGAGCCTGCTAAGCAGCGAAATTTACAAGCGCAAAAAGGAGATCGGCTTGCTTAAGGCGCTGGGAGCGAGCAACTTTATGATCTATATCCAGTTCGCTGCCGAAATTTTCGTCATCTGCATAGCAAGCTCACTTGTGGGTGCAGTCGTGGGTTACGTGCTTAGTTGGGCGATCGCGTATCAAATTTTCGGCTCATTCATCGGCATCTCGCTGATGGTCTTTCCGCTTAGCATAGTCTTTGGACTTCTTATTTGCATTATCGGCTCGATTCTACCGCTACGCGGAGTGATCAAGCTACTGCCTGCGGAGGTGCTTTATGGCAGGAAATAATGGCGCATTTTTCAGAGGCGCGATCTTTAAAAGTATCATCAACAGCGGCATCCGCAGCTTCGTGATTTTCGTTGCGATCATGCTAGGCAGCGCGGTCTGCGCGGCGTTCGTAAATATCTACGCCGACATCGATAAAAAGGTCGCCAGCGAGTTAAACAGCTACGGCGCAAATTTAATCATAAGCCCCGCAAATTTAGAAAATTCCCATATGGACGAAGCGGCGCTCGATGCGAAATTTGCTAAAATTCCAGCTCTAAAAAGCGCGAATAAATATCTTTTCGGCAGCGCAAATTTAGGCGTCAATTCAGGCATCATCATGGGAGTAAATTTCTCCTCTCTGCCCGTCATAGACGATACCTTTTATCTTTACCTTGCTCGTTTCGTTTGAGCC